>CAYUEI010000099.1:0-10200 GCA_964443445.1 uncultured Prolixibacteraceae bacterium
TTGTTTTTGACAACGAATTAGATAAGCTTGAAGAAATTATCATTGCAGCTAAGGATGCTGGTATAAGTGCTATAATTGCTTCTGACATAGCAGCAATCATGTATGCCAGAAAGATAGGAGTTGAGGTTCATATTTCCACCCAGTTGAATATTACAAATATTGAAGCGATAAAGTTTTATTCTCAATTTGCTGATGTAATGGTTCTTGCACGAGAGATGAATATTGGCAGAATATGGGAAATAAACCGACAAATAAAGGAATTGGATATAAGAGGACCTAAAGGAAATCTTGTTCAAACTGAAATATTTATCCATGGTGCTTTATGCATGGCAGTTTCCGGTAAGTGTTACCTGAGTCTTCATGAATTGAATTCATCGGCCAATCGTGGAAGTTGTATGCAGGTTTGCAGACGTGGATATCAGATTTTTGAAAAAGAAACCGGGTACGAGCTGGAGATCGATAATGAGTATATAATGTCGCCCAAGGATCTTAAGACTATTCATTTTATAAATAAAATTCTTGACTCCGGAGTGTCTGTATTGAAGATTGAAGGCAGGGCAAGGTCTCCGGAATATGTTAAAACGGTTGTTGAATGTTACAGAGAAGCTGTAGAATCATATGTTGATAATTCACTCACTATGGAAAAAATTCATGGGTGGGATGAAAGACTGACTACAGTTTTCAACAGGGGTTTTTGGAATGGTTATTATCTTGGGCAAAGACTTGGAGAGTGGAGTAGTAATTACGGCTCCGAAGCTTCAAAAAGGAAAATATATATTGGGAAAAATCTCAATTATTTCTCCAATCTTGAGGTAGCTGAATTTAAAATTGAAACTCAGGATTTAAAGGTTGGGGATAATATTTTGATAATAGGTCAGACAACAGGGGTTATTGAAACTGTTGTTGAAGAAATACGTGTTGATTTGAAAAAAGTGGATAAAGCATCAAAAGGGGAAAGATGTTCAATCCCAATAAAATCAAAAATCAGAAAATCAGATAAGCTGTATAAGATTGTTAATTCAACAGAAGTGAAGAAGCAATAATTTTTACTGTTAAAATTTCTTTTTTATACATTTCAATTATTTTTTTCTGAGCTGAAAACATATCAAAATGAGGGGAGGGATTGTTTTCATATTATTATTGGTTTTATTTTCAGCATCAGGGTTCGGACAAGGATGGTTGACTGAAGAGAATAATTTGGAAACGAATTGGAATGTTTCTTTTCAGATGGGTCCTACGTTAATTGTAAGTGAGATTAAGAGCGATTTTACTGATTTTTCTAACGATATGAGTAATATGCCCGACATCAGCTTTAATTTGCAGTTGGCCAAGATGGTGTGGGAAAGAATTGATATAGGAATAGATTTGGGAATGTCCTTTTATAACGGGTTTCGCTTTAATTCTTCCGATATAATTTTTCTGAATAATACGTCAATATTTAACAATGGAGAACGGAAATTTCTTCCTTATCCTGTTTCCTACAAGTCAGATATTATTAATTTCTCATTTTTTTTGAAATACAATTTCATTAATTTTAGTTCATTCTCAAAAGGATTTATTGAATTGAACATGTATTCAAAATTAGGATTAGGCTTAGCTTTAATAAATTCGGATTTAGGGTACAGAGAAAAAGCTAATTATGCTTTTTCAGGTTTTCCTGAACCTTTATATAGATATGACAGGTTTAATTCTGATTTCTATAAAAGGTATGTTATAAATCCTGCATTCGGGCTTAATTATCAATTAAGCGACAGAATATTTATATCGTTTGAATTTGGTTTTAATTTTATCAATGCTGATTATATTGATGGATTAAGAAGATACAGTTCAGATTTAACAGTAGAAATTCCAGAACAGGATGTTAATAAATATTTAATTCCGTATATTGATGTAACAGGTAAGTTCTTGTTTGGGATATCTTATTTTTTTAATTTTGATACTCATCGTGAAACAAGACATTTAGCTTTACCTTTTTATTATAACAGATATAGATCATATTATTCAAAGTTTCAAAAAAAACCAACAAAGTACAGCCTACATGAGAGACTTCCGTTTTATAATGATAATTTTGGGAAATTATTCAAATAAAATTTTTTTATTGTGAAGATGAATAAACTTTTTGCAAAATGGGTTTTATTGTTTATTTCTGCAATTATAATAATGTCAGGAATATTTTATTCCTGCATGTTTAAGGAAAGGGAAGAACTATCTCCTTTGGATGCAATACCTAAGACATCATCTTTAGTTTTCAAAATAAAAGATTTAGTTGACCTGTCAGAATCTTTAAACAGTAAATATCCCTGGTGGGAAGTAGTCTCAAAATATGAGATATTCAACCCCTTTCAGCAGAATTTAGAATTATTTGAACTTTTGGCGAAGAAGTATCCTGAATTTAAAAAGTTCACAAAGAGCAGAGAAGTATATGGAGCATTGAATAAAGTAGGGAAGAATGAAAATGATTACCTTTTTTCTATTAAGCTTAATAATAAAACAGACGAGGATTATATTGAAAGTTTCATTGAAAAATATGCTCACGCCAATAAGTTTATAATTAAAAAAAGAAAGTATAATAAATATTCTATTCTTGAGATTTATAATGGCGGAAAGTCAGATTTGAAGATGGTTTATACATTTACTCATAATCTTTTGATATTTAGCTACAATTCAGTTTTAATAGAAGAGTCGTTGAGGCAAATTGAATTATCTTCTATTGAGGAAGACAATGATTTTATTTTACTAAAAAAGACAATTGATAATAAAGCAGATTTGAATCTGTTCATTAATCATGGAAAGGCAAATGATTTAATTAATACTTTTTTGTCCGACCATATCAAGAATAAATCTGAACTGCTGAATTCTGATACACGATGGACTGAATTGGATTTTACTTTTAAGCCGGATAAGATAATTGTGAGCGGGTTTTCAAAAGGAGACGAAGAAGGAGGATACTTTTCAAATATTTTTAAAGGTCAAAAACCGGGAGTAAGTAATATAGAAGAAGTAATACCTTTAGGAGTTCCTCATTTTTTAAAGTTTTATATATCTGATATAAATCTTTTTTTTGAGGAAATAAGGAATTATAGGAAAGTGCAGAATTCTTTATTGAAAACTGAAAATAAAATTAAGGAGATTGAAAAGAATACCGGATTTAATATTGAAAAGTTTTTTTCTGAAATAATAGATAAAGAAGTAGCTGTTTCAGGAGTTGTTACTGATCAGTATTTATCAGATAAAAGAGGAGCATTTTATCTGAAAGTAAAAAGTGGCAGTTATACTTACAAGAAAATGCTTGAATTTCAGGAATCATATTTTAAAACTAAGAAGTTACCAAAAGAAGAATTAAACAGACAATTCATAATAGACGATCAGACCAAGTATGTACTTCATAAATGCCCTGTTGATGATATTCCTTCATTATTATTTGGGAGATTTTTTCAGAACACTAAAACAAACTGGTTTACTGTTTATAACAACTATATTCTTTTTGCTGATTCTTACGAGTCTTTATGTAAAATTTTAATGTCTAATGTTCTGGGAGAAACATTATTATCAGATTCAGGATATAGTAAATTTCAATCAGGACTTACAAGTAATAATTGTTTTAATTTTTATTGTAACATACCTGTTTCATTAACTATCTCAGAAATATTTTTTAATAAAGATATAGCAACAAAAGTTTCCGGGGATGATGAATTGAGGAAATTTAAAAATTTTGCATGGCAGATAAGCAATTCACGTGGTCAAATATATAACAATGCTGTTATAACATTTGATCCGAATATAGAGTCTAAACCCAAAACCGTTTGGCAAAGCAGGTTGTCTGCGCGCTCAGGATTCAGACCACAATTTGTAGAAAATTTTCAGGATCCCGCAAATATGGATATTGTTTTGCAGGATAATGAAAACAATTTCTATTTAATAAACAATGTTGGAAGAATTATATGGCAGATGAAAATTGAATCTCCCATTTTAGGAGAAATACATCAGATTGATTATTTCAATAACGGGAAAAAACAATTTGTTTTTAATACTTCTGAAAAACTTTATATAATTGACAGAAATGGAAATGATATTGGTAATTTTCCATTGACATTCAGGTCAAAAGCTGTTAATGGTGTTGCCGTATTTGACTATGAAAAGAATGATAATTATCGTTTTTTTGTTGCATGTGAAGATCACTTGATTTATGCTTACGATCAGGAGGGCGGTATGGTAGAAGGGTGGGAATTATTCAAAACAGATCATCTCGTCAAATTTCCTTTACAGCATCTGATAATTGAAGGTCGGGATTACATTATTGCATCAGATTTAATGAAAGACTATATTCTTGACAGAAAGGGAAAGATAAGAGTTAATACAGATGTTGTATATCAACATTCTGCAAATAATAAGGTATATTTTGAAAAAAGGACATCTACTAACGAGCCAAGGTTGGTAACAACAGATAATGAAGGACGAATTCATCGTACATATTTTAATGGAAGTCATGAGGTAGTTGAGTTCAATAGGTTTGATGATACACATTTTTTCATGGCATCAAATGTTGATAAAGATGAAGAACTGGAATACATTTTTGTTCAAAAAAATCAAATATATGTGCAGGATAATATCGGAAGGAGTTTATTCTCTCAAAAATTAGAATGGAATATAGATTATTTGCCCGGTGTATATTCGTTTGAATCTGATGAAAAAAAGATAGGCGTTACATGTAAAGGTTCAAATAAAATTTTCCTGTTTAATATAAATGGGTCTTTATATAATGATTTTCCCCTTGAAGGATCTTCAGAGTTTAGCATTGGTCTAATAAGCGAAGGAAGTTCAAATTTCAACTTGTTGACAAATAGTCCCGATGGATATTTATACAACTACTACTTAAAAAAATAGGTAACTGCAATTTTCATTTCAGTCACCTATTTAATTCAGAATTATATTTTTTTAATTCGATTGAAGAATTTTAAAGACTTCAGTTAAGTTTGGAGTTAAAATAATCTCAGTTCTTCTATTCTTTTTTCTTGCTTCAGGATTTTTTGCAGCAACCAGAGGAGAATACTCACTTCGGCCGGCAGCAGTTATTCTTTGAGGATTAATCTTTTTGTTGATTAGGATTATCTTAGCAACGGAAGTAGCCCTCATAACACTTAAATCCCAGTTATCTTTTATTTGTCCTGAACCTGTTAATGGGACATCATCCGTATGACCTTCAATCAATACATTGATGTCAGGATTTCCGGCTAAAACTTCGCTTAGGCTTTTAAGAGCTTCCTGACCTTTTGAATCAACGGAATAGCTGCCTGTTTGAAAAAGCAACTGCTCGTCTAATGAAACATATATCTTTCCATTCTTTTCGTTTACACTTAACCCCTGATCATAAAAACCCATCAGAGCATGGTTTAACTTATCTTTAAGTGAAGAAACAGCATCTTTTTGTTTGTTTAATGCAGATTGGAGTTCTGAAAGTTTCTCCTGTTGTTCATTATATTTGGATTGTGCCTCTTTTAATTTTTGTTCTTTCTCAATAAGCTCAATTTCAGATTTCTTAACTCTGTTTTCCCGGTCTTGCAAATCGTTTTGAAGGATCTGAAGTTCACTTAAAAGCTTGGTGATTTCTTCTGTACTGCCATCTTTTATTTTATTAATCTGGTTTTCAAGTTCCTGTCGATATCTTGAAAGGTTTTCCTTTTCAGTTAGAAGTAATTCTTTTTCATTTTTGAACTTCTCCAGTTCTTGTTCTAAAGCATATACTTTTTTCTGAAGAGAAAGCACTTTCCCGTCCAATTCATTTACTTCAACAGTAAGATTGCGGTTTTCTTCTTTTAGGCTTTCGTTATCTTTCTGGTAGTTATCTGCTTTTGTTTTTAATTCATTGAATTGTTTGAGTGGCATACATGACGTAAACAATAATGAAGAGCAGAAGCTGATTGAAATAATTAATCTTTTAATTTCCATTTTTGTATTATTTTTATTTTCTGGTTATATTTTTATACGGATTTTTCTTTATAATATTTTTAAAATTAACAATTTTATTTACAGTTCATTGATAAAAAATTAATGAGTTTAAAACATCAAATAAAAACAATTATTTGAAAAATGTAATATAATTCTGAAGTACATTTTTAAAATCATATCAACATAATTCCTTTCAGAGTGTTTTTATATGACTATTTTTATATGTGAAAATATTTCTTAATTGCTATATTAGAATTTTTTATAAATAATGTCAGAAAGCGACTATAAATTATTAAACAAAATAAATTCTCCATTGGATTTAAGGAGTTTATCGGAGAATGAATTGGAGGATGTGTGTACAGAACTAAGGAGTTTTCTTATTGAAGAACTTTCCAAAAATCCTGGACATTTTGGAGCTAGCCTGGGGGTAGTAGAATTAACTGTGGCTATCCACTATGTTTACAACACACCTGTCGATAAGCTTGTTTGGGATGTAGGGCATCAGGCATATGGTCATAAAATACTTACTGGTAGGAGAGACCTGTTTCATACAAATAGAAAGTATGGAGGGATTAGCGGTTTCCCCAATATCAAGGAAAGTATTTATGATTCATTTGGAACAGGTCACTCGTCGACATCTATTTCAGCTGCTCTTGGTATGGCTATTGCATCAAAGCTAAAAGGGGATGGTAATAAAGTTGTTGCTGTAATTGGAGATGGCGCACTTACCGGGGGAATGGCATTTGAAGCTTTAAATAATTCCAGCGTGTCTAATCCGGATGTTCTTATAGTGCTGAATGATAATAATATGGCAATTGATCCTAATGTTGGAGGGTTAAATAAATACCTGATTAAAATTGCTACATCTTCAACTTATAATAAAGTAAAAGACAAAGTTTGGAATTTTCTGGGTCGCTTTATTAAAGCAAGGAATACTTTTCAGAAGATTGAGCATTCTACAAAATCATTTTTTCTAAAGGAAAGTAACTTGTTCGAATCATTTAATATCCGTTATTTCGGACCAATTGACGGCCATAATGTAAAATTACTCGTAAGGGTACTTTCTCAATTAAGAAAATTCCCCGGACCTAAAATTCTTCATATAATAACAACCAAAGGTAAAGGATATCTTCCTGCCGAATGTAATCAAACATTATTCCACGCTCCGGGAAAATTTAATGTTAAGACCGGAGAGCCTTTTGTTCCCGGTAATGAATTGGAACCACCTTTATATCAGGATGTTTTTGGAGAAACGATTCTTGAGTTAGCCAGGTTTAACGAAAAAATCGTTGGTATTACACCTGCAATGTTGACCGGTTGTTCTTTGAATTTAATGAAAAAAGAACTTCCTGACAGAGTTTTTGATGTAGGGATAGCCGAACAACATTCAGCAACATTTGCAGCAGGACTTGCTTCATCTGGAATGGTCCCTTTTTGTAATATCTATTCTTCTTTTTCACAAAGAGCATATGATCAGATAATTCATGATGTTGCTATCCAGAACCTTAAAGTTATTTTCTGTTTTGACAGAGGTGGGTTGGTAGGTTCTGATGGCGCTACTCATCATGGCGTTTTTGATTTGGCATTCCTTAGGTGTATTCCAAATTTAATTATTTCAGCTCCAATGGATGAGGAGGAATTAAGAAATTTAATGTATACTGCTCAGAAATTAACTACCGGTCCTTTTGTTATAAGGTATCCAAGAGGAAGAGGGGTGCTTAAAGATTGGAGAAGGCCTTTTACAGAAATTAAGATTGGAAAAGGAAGAAAAATAAGAGAAGGTAATGATATAGGGATTATTTCTATTGGCCATCCGGGAAATTTTGTCGAAGAAGCAATAAAAGAGATAGGTGATAAGTACTCTGTTTGTCATTATGATATGAGGTTCCTGAAACCAATCGATGAAGATTTGTTACATGAGGCTTGTGCAAGATTTAAAACTCTTGTTACTGTTGAAGATGGAGTTGTTAAAGGCGGTCTTGGAAGTGCTGTAATTGAATTTGTAAACAATAATAAATATTCTACTAACGTTTTAACTCTTGGAGTAGGTGATTACTTTGTTAGTCATGGAAAGCCTGAAGAGCTTTATAAAGAGTGTGGATTTGATTCCGAAGGAATACTAAAAACTATTGATAATATTTTAGATTCAAAAGTAAAGTAGAATATATGGCTATTGATATTTATTTTAAGAAGAAAAGATGGAAGCAAATTATTTTTATTGCTGCTATTTTTATTGGAATTGGATCCTTACTTTATACAAATAAACTAGTTAAACAGGTATCTTCCGAAGAACGATCAAAAGTTGAAAGATGGGCAGAAGCAACAAGGTTATTTGCTGCTAACGATGATTTGGGGAATGAAGTAAATAAATTTCTGAATCAGGTTCTTGCTGCTAACAATACTATTCCAATAATTGTTGTTGATCAGGATGGTCACATATACATCGATGGAAATATAAAATACACCGCAAAAAATAAAGATAAAGTTCTGGCCAGAGAACTTGAAAAGATGAAAACCCGTCAGGAGCCTATTGTAATTCCTCTTGGGGGTGGGGTTGAACAATATCTCTACTATAAAGAATCATCTCTTCTTGTTGAGTTAAGGTTTTATCCTATTTTTCAAATGGTTGTCATAATTCTCTTTATTGCCATTTCATATATTGCATTCAGCTCTGCTAGAAATGCTGAACAAAACCTGGTTTGGATTGGAATGGCTAAGGAAACAGCTCATCAATTGGGTACCCCTATTTCATCTTTAATAGCATGGGTAGAACTGCTTAAAGAAGAGAATATTGATTCCAAGATTATTACTGAACTTATAAAAGACACTGACAGATTAGAAAAGATTACTGACAGATTTTCTAAGATTGGCTCTAATCCCGAATTATATCCTGAAAATATAAATGGTATACTTGATAATTCAATACAATACCTAAAATCAAGAGTGTCTAAAAAAATTGAAATTATTCAAAATTTTAAGGGAAATGACGAATTGTTTGTTCCCCTCTCATCTTCATTGTTTAGTTGGGTAATTGAAAATCTTGTAAGGAATTCTGTCGATGCGATTGAAAATAATCAGGGATTAATCAACATTGACCTTCATGAAAAAGATAATGAAGTGATAATTGATGTTACTGACAATGGCAAGGGTATAGCTAAATCAAGATTCAAAACTATTTTTCAGCCTGGTTATACTACTAAAAAAAGAGGATGGGGATTAGGGCTTTCTTTATCCAAAAGAATTATTGAAATATTTCATGGAGGAAAAATATTTCTTAAGAATTCAGAACCTGGAAAAGCAACTACTTTTAGAATTATTTTAAAGAAAAAGCAATGAAAACAAATTTCCCAGGTATGCTCAACAGAAGTTCTCTTTTAAAAATTAATGTCATATCAGTTATTGTTATTGCTTTTTGCGAATTTTTCGTTGTATACACTTTTCTAACTAAAGGAATGACAGAAAGCATAGAGCCCTGGAAATTTAAAATTATTCTTATTGGCATGATAATAGTAAGTTTGCTATTTCTGGCATCAATTGCATCTTTTGTTTACTTTTTCTTTTCAGGAAAGAAGAGTTGATGTGTGCATTTAATTAGGAAATGTAAACTCAATTTATTTATTATTGAATGTTGTATAAAAAACTCTCTAAATATTTATTGGTTTGGTAAATTTTTATACTTTTGCAAAACTTTTTAAAGGGCAGTGAATTATCTATCTAAATATGCAATTGCTTTTAAAGGACTAAAAGAAGGAACTCATCTTTTTGAGTTCGATGTTGATAACAAGTTCTTTGATAGGTTCGAAAACAGCGAGGTCAAAAAAGGCGCTTTAAAAGCTGATGTAAAATTAACAAAACAAAGCACCTTGATGATTCTGGATTTTGCTGTGAAAGGACATGTTGAATTGATATGTGACCGGTGTCTTGATAATTATAATCAAAAAATCAAGACAAATAGCAAATTGTTTGTTAAATTTGGTCACGAAGAAGAAGAGATGAGTGAAGATGTTATTGTAATAACATACGAAGAACATCAGATAAATGTAGCTCAGTATCTTTATGAATTAATAATATTAGGATTACCTATAAAAAGAATTCATCCAGTGAAAAATGGGAAATCTGATTGTAATCCTGAAATGGTTGAAAGACTTAAGGAATATCTGGTTGAAGATGTTTCTGAAGAAGAACCGGAAGATAATAGATGGAGTGAATTAAAAAAATTATTAGATAACAAGTAAAGTTTAGAAGAAATGGCAC
>CAYUEI010000100.1:0-10121 GCA_964443445.1 uncultured Prolixibacteraceae bacterium
AAGCAATCTGTCCATTAGAAGAAGAGATTGCTTCGTCGTTCCTCCTCGCAATGACGATAGTTCGAAGCTCGCTATGACACTTAAAACCTACTCCTTCGCCAGAGTGTAATTATTGGAATAGATATGATTTTTAAAGAGATAAACGACTTTTTTATATTATGGCTTGAAAATGGTAATCAGTATATAAAACTCGAAGAACCGGCACATTTTGTTCTGACAAACTATACTTCAGGAAAGGATAAAAAGCAAATTGCAAGTGAGTGTGCAGTCAGGTATAATAATGCTTTACAGGAATGTGAAAAGTTTGTTGATGAGATAATTGCAGGCTTTGAATCATATAGACAGCATCCATTGAAAGAGGAAAACTTTGATACTCCTGAAATAAAAGACTATAAGTTTGAATCATTTTCAAGAAGATACTATAACATAAATGGCAAAGGTCTGTGTTTTGAATTTGAAAACGCAGAATATGAGTATTATACACATCCGTTTATAAAGCACTTGGAGGTACTGGCATCTCCTGCCGATTCGGTAGTATATGAAATATTTACTTACAGTGGAAAGGTTGTTCTAAGGGTTGATAAACAAGTCAAAGGTCTTTGGGATTTAAGTGATTCTCATTTGTTTAAAGGGATGACCAGCATGCAGATACTCAACGTGGCTTATGACAAGACCGACTCTGACTGGATGGCTGTTATTCATGCTTCAGCTGTAAGTGATGGTAAGAAAGCCATTGTTTTTACTGCAGCACCGGGAAGTGGGAAGAGCACAATAGCTGCTTTATTGAACAAGAGGGGCTATGAAATATTATCGGATGACTTTGTCCCCGTTGACAGAAAGACTCAGTCAGTATTCCAGTATCCCGCTGCCTTATCTGTTAAAGAAGGTTCATCTGAAATGCTTTCAGAATATTACCCTGAATTATTGAAAGACAAGAGTCAATTCAAAACTATAACAAATAAAAAAGTAAAGTTTATTCCTATTGAATATTCAGTTAATTCAGTAAAAGTCACAGATATAGTATTAATAAAATACGATCCTGATATTGATTTCATCTTTGAAAAGATATCAAATAAAGATGCTCTCCCGCAATTTATGGAAGAAACATGGACATATCCATCGGCTGAAAATGCTGAAAGTTTTATCAACTGGTATCAACAATTAAACTTCTTTGTTTTAAAATATTCGGATAACGAAAAAGCACTTAATGCCATAAAAAACCTTTTTGAGAGATGAACTACAGGGAGTGTTATTATCTGGTGGGGAATTGTCTTTCGTTGGGGAATAACGAAAAGATTGACAATGAGTTGATATCAACGATTGTAGATAGCAATTTTGAATGGGATAAGTTTATTTTAACTTCCGGAAATCACTTGGTCTTGCCTTCTGTTTATTTGAAATTCAAAGAGTTTGGTATATTAGATCAAATACCGATAGAAGTCTCAGAGCATCTGGAGATGATATATGAAATAAATCTGAAGAGGAATAAAGAAATTTTGAATCAGATTAAGAGTATTCATTCTTTGTTAATTAAAAAAGGAGTAGTACCAATTTACATAAAAGGTAGTGCATACCTTCTTGAAAATATGTATAATGACATTGGGGAAAGGATAAGTGCCGATATCGACTTTCTTGTTTCGGATGATGACTTTTTAAAGGCAGTAGATCTTTTAAAAGCTGATGGATATGAGAGCGGAAAGCCATTTTATGAAGATGAGATAATAATTTGCAAACATTACCCTCCGCTTGTAAAGGAAGGATTGCCGGTAGAAGTAGAAATCCACAGAGTTCCCGTAGACATTGAGTTTTCAGAAAGATTAAATTTTTCAGTTATTGATAAAGAAAAGAAAAGCGTGGTACAGGAATCAATATATTTTGTGCCTTCTGAAAAACATGCAGTCATATTGAATTTCTTTCATTCATTTATGGCAAGGGATATAAACATTGTCAGCAATATATTGCTCAGGAATTTTAATGATTTGTATAAGATGTCGGAGAAGTCGGACATTAAAGAAATATACTCAGGATTAAAGGGATATTCACAAAAGGCGATGCTTTATGCTGAATATATGGAACATACTCTTGGACTTGAACCCGAAAAGGAAAGGAAGTCATCTGTTCATCGTTTTATCAAAAGGGCAGACAATCCCTTAATGTCAAAATTGTTTTTCAGGTATATGAGAGTTGCAAGAAGTTCCATTGCGCGAGCCGGGGCCATCTATTTGTATTATTTAATGAATTTCTTCAAGAATAAAGCAGTTCGGCTTTATATATTACGAAGGGTGATCGATCCCCAATGGTATAAGAGACGAATAAGCGTGTTTTTAAAAGGTTTTAAGATTAATGGGGGGCTCTTATCCTCTAAAGGATAAATTCATCAAAATTCTCCTTGTTTATTAGCTTAAAATCAGCGTTAGGATAGCTGAAGGAAAAAGCTCTTGGAATATTATACTTTTGTTTATCGTTCCATTTGAATTCGTAAGCATAAATGTTACCGTCGTATTCTTCGATGTAATCAATTTCTCTTTGCTCTTTTGTTCTCCAGAACCATTTATTAGCCCAATGGCCGGAATAATTAAGGAATTTTTGTCTTTCAGAAACAATAAAGTTCTCCCATAAAGCACCTGTATCGTTGCGTAATTCAATTTGATTAAAATTGGCAATAATAGAATTTCTAATACCATTGTCCCAGAAATAAATCTTTTTACTGTTCTTTAGTTCATTTCTAAGGTTTCTGCTAAAAGAGCCAAGCCTAAATATGACATAAGTTTTTTCAAGCAAAGAGATGTACTTTTCTACTGTTTTAGAGTCAATGCCGCATAATTGCCCAAGTTCATTATTTGAAACCTGAGAACCTACCTGAAAGGAAATTGCCTGAAGAAGCTTTACCAGATTGTCAGGCTTTTGTATTTGTTCCCAGCTTAATATATCCTTATATAAAAAGCTGTCAGATAAGAGTTTTAAAATTTCTTTTTCTTCGCCGGGATGATTAATTACGTCAGGGTAGAAACCATATAACAATCTCTGGGGAAGGAGTCTTTTTTCTTCTAAAAGGCCATGGTGGTTAACCATTTCAGCAAAAGAAAGGGGGAACATATTATACTCCCATTTTCGACCTGTTAAAGGTTCGTTGATTTTGTTTGCAAGTTCAAACGATGAGCTTCCTGAAGCAATTAGCTGGACGTCATTTAAAGTGTCAGTTATTAATTTCAATCTGATTCCAATATTTTCAATCCTTTGGGCTTCATCTATTACTAAAATATTTTTTTTCCCAAGCAAAGATTTTAATCTTGCGGCAGAAATATTCTCAAATAATGCTTGTATATCCGGTTCATCACCATTGAACCACAATACATTTTCATTATTGTCTGTTAATTCGTGGATTAGAGTAGTTTTTCCAACCTGGCGAGGACCAAGTATTATAATAGCCTTCCCCTTAAATAGCTTTTCTTTTACTTTGTTTATAAGAAATCTGTCTATCATATGGATTTGAATAATACATCAAAGGTAAATGTATTTATCTTAGAATCCAAAAAAGTATAGACTTTTTCGGAATGAAATCCAAGAAAGTTGAGATATTTTCGGAATGTAATCCAAAAAAGTTGAGATTTACATATCCAACGGACCTATCAATCCTTTTATATCATCTTCTGAACGGGCTTTAAGTTCCTTCTTTATATCAATTATTTCAAGGAATGAAGCCTTGCTTCTGATACCGTAACTGCTTCCTACATATACAATACGGTCGTCTTCGCTGATACTCCCATCCTCAAGAAGGCTTTTTATAGCAGATTTGATTGTTTTATCCCTGTTTTTATTGGGAGTGATCAATGAAGGAAAAACGCCATAAGAAAGAGCCAGTTCCCTCATTACTCTTGGCCTGTAGCATTTTGCAAAGACAGGCATTTCACCCCTGAAGGCTGAAATGTGACGCGGGTTATGTCCTGAAAGGGTATCAGTTACAATAGCATTTGCTTTCATCTCATCCATAGCCCTGATAGCTGTGGCAGCAAGGAAATTAGATGTGTCCATGTTAATAGGAGGCACGATGTCATTTCTTTTATCCTTATTTTTTTCAACTTCAATGGCAACTTTAGACATTACCTTCACGGCCTCAACTCCATATTGACCGTAGGCTGTTTCTCCGCTTAGCATTATTGCATCGCAACGGTTATAAACTGCATTGGCAATATCGCTTACTTCTGCTCTGGTAGGTCTTGGATGATCTATCATGGTGTGAAGCATTTGGGTTGCCATGATGACCGGGCGCTTTCTTTCTATACATTTCTTTATCAGCATCCTTGAAACAGGTGGAATTTTTTCAGCGGGTATTTCAATACCAAGGTCACCTCTGGCTATCATTACTCCATAGGCATGTTCCAGTATTTCATCAATATTATCTACTCCCTGCTGGTTTTCAATCTTGGCAATTATTCTGATAGGGCTTTTATATTCATTAAGAATATTCTGGATATCAATGATGTCCTGTTTGTTTCTTACGAAAGAATGGGCAATGAATTCAATCTTGTTTTCAATGGCAAACAAAATGAAATCTTTATCCTTATCAGTGAGTGAAGGCAGATTAATGCTGACTCCGGGGATATTGACACTTTTTTTATTCTTGATGACTCCGCTGTTGGTAGCTTCAACGTAAAGAAAGTTGTTGTCTTTATCAGTAACCTCAAGTTCTATTTCTCCGTCATCTATCATCAGACGGGAGCCAACAGGTATTTCAGTTACAAAAAAAGGATAATTAACATGAATACAATCCTTTAAAGATAAATCGCCGCTTACTTTAACTTTGTCCCCCAGAGCAACGGTATACTCCTTTTCCATGTTGCAAGTCCTGACTTCAGGACCTTTGGTGTCAATTAAAAAAGGTATTTTATCTGATACTGATCTGACATTATTCATTATTTTTAATGCACCTTCTCTGTTTATGTGGGCGGTATTCATTCTAACAACATTCATCCCATTTTCATAAAGAGCCTTTATATATCCGGGATCACTTTTCCAGTCTGATATTGTTGCAACGATTTTTGTTTTTTTCATTATAATTTGTTTTAAAAACGGCGGCAAAAATAACCGTTTGATGATAGTATAGTAAAAAATGACCAAATAAAGTTATTAAATAACACTATATTTAAACTCAATAGTCAGATAATTGTTAAACATAGACAAATAAATTTTTTATGGAAGAATTGACATTGACAACTCCTGCACTGCTTTTTTCTGCAGTATCTTTGATTTTGCTGGCATATACAAACAGATTTCTGACTTATACGCAGGTAATTAGGAATTTGTATGATAAATTTAAAGAAAACCCTGACAATATATTGATGGCTCAAATTAATAACCTTAGAAAAAGATTATATCTGACCCGGGCAATGCAGATTTTAGGTGTTTTAAGCTTATTCTTTTCTGTTATTTCCATGTTTCTTTTATACGTAAATTATGATGTTTCAGGAGCATGGGTTTTTGGTATTGGACTATTACTGATGATTGCGTCTCTCGCCATATCGGTATGGGAAATACAAATTTCGGTGAAAGCACTTGACCTTCATCTTAATAAAATGGAAGAGTATTTAAAGGATTAATTATTTAACGACCTGCATTTGTTCTGCCAATTTATCAGCATCGGAATTAGTTTTCAGAACAGATACAATCTCAAGAGCAAATTTCATTGCAACACCGGGTCCTTTGCCCGTAATGATTTTTCCGTCTTTCTCAATTGATTTACCTGTTGCTTCAGCTCCCGAAAGTTCTTTTTCGTATCCCGGATAACAAGTAGCTTTTTTATCTATCAGAATTCCGTTATGACCTAATACAAATGGAGCTGCACAGATGGCTGTTATATATTTATTTTCCTTATTAAAATCGAGGATGACTGATCTAAGTCCTTCATGTTTATCAAGGTTTGCCGAGCCCGGCATTCCTCCGGGAAGAAACAAAAGATCAGCATCTTTGCAAATTGATTTTTCAAATAAGTAATCGGCAATAACTGGTATGCCATGTGATCCGGTAACTGTTTTTTCTCCGGTAACTGAAATTGTCTTTACGTCGAAACCTGCTCTGCGCCATACATCTACAGGAGTGATTGCTTCTATTTCTTCAAAACCTGTGGCAAGGAATACTATTATCTTTTTCATTTTCTTTATTTTAAGAAGGTTAAACATACCGGAAGAGAAACATTGATTTTATTTCCTGTGAATTTTAGTTTTCCGGTCTTTCTGTTTATTTTAAAAACAACAATTGAATTATCATCCTGGTTTGCAACAAGTAAATATTTTCCTGAAGGATCAATAGCAAAATTCCTTGGGGTTTTGATATTATTGTTTTCCCATTCTACGATTTCAGGCATAAGAGATTCAGATTTGAATATTGCAATATTATCGGTACCCCGATTTGATGCGTAAAGGAATTGGCCATCCTGAGAATAGTGAATGTCGGCACTTTTATTTACGACCTTAGAATCAACAGGCAAAGCATTTACAGTGTTTAAATATTCTGAATAACACCCTTCTGTATCTTTCTTAAAAGTTGATATAGTTCCATATAGTTCATTTATAACTGACATTGTTTCATGCCTGGTGTTAAAGGCAATATGCCTTGGTCCTGAACCCGGTTCTACTTTTATTATCTTATGAACTCTCAACGAGTCTTTTTCTATCAGGTAGACGTATATCTCATCAGTTCCAAGGTCACATGAATAAATAAACTTTCCTTCAGGATCAACTTTAGCACAATGAGCATGTGGTTCTTTTTGTCTTTCAGCATTAGGGCCACTGCCTGTATGTATATGTATTACAGATTTTCCGGTTTGCTTCCCTTTGCCATTGGTTGGAATTGCTGTTATATTTCCGCTTCCGTAGTTGGCAACTACAATATTATCTGATTGCTGATGATAATCTATAAAACAAGGACCTGATCCTTCAGAGCTCATTTCTTCAATCTGACTTAAATTTCCGGTTTTCTTATCGATAGAGTAGCTCATCACTTTGCCTTCCTTATCCCATGATTCATTAACAGTCCACAATATTTTGTTGTCATTTGAAATAGTTTGAAATGAAGGGTTATAGGATGGTGCAACAAGTAAGGGGCGGGACATTTTCCCTGTTAAACTATTGAAAGACGATTTATATATTCCTTTGCTATCGTTGAATGTATATGTTCCAATATAAAAATAGGAATTGGTACATGAACAAAAACACAGAGCTAAAAGAGCTGTTAAAACTATTCCTTTTAAAAGCCTTTTGTTTTTTGAAAAGTAAGATATTGTTTTCATTATCAGATATATTCCACATTAACTTTCTTAAAAAACTTTAGTTCCAGGAGCTTTATTATCCTTTTTACCACAGTCTTTCGTATTTCAATTTCCATAGGCTGGTCAGGATCCTGGTGAGCCCAGTTGATCCTTGTACCAACAATAAGATGTATAATATCGTGCTGAAGCAATCTCTTTACAATTTCTTCTGCGGGAGAACCGTAAAGGCGTGTTTCACTGTTGTAGTTTTCAAGTATTTCTTCAACTTTTCCAATAGTAATGATTCCTTCGGTTACAAGATCAAAACCATCGAGTTTTGAAATAGGGGGAAGTGTAGGATCAGAAAAATGTTGTACCATTTCAAGCTTAAGATTCAGCTCTCTTGAAATGATTTCGGCAGTTGTCCCTCCGCAGATGATTTTCATTCCCATAAAACCCTTTATCTTTTCTATAAATCCAATATCCTTGACCTTATAAAATGGAGGACCGGTTATCAGCATCAATTCTCGAGGTTCCCGGAAATACACAACACCACAGCTTGTATCATCCTTTAAATCATACTTATCGTTTGTAAGGGCTTTGTTTACTATTTTTTTAGCTAATTGAGTTGCAGAAATATGGGGTAGATTTTCAATTTGTTTTAATGCGAATTCAAGAACATTTTCTGTTCCCCATCCCATGTTGAACTTGAAATCATCAATACCTGATTGGGTAATACCATCGGTGAAGAAAATCATTCGGTCTTCCTTCATTGCATAGTATTCCTGACAACGTAATATCTTTCCTCTGTTTTCAACTCCTCCAACTGTCAGTTCATATACATTAGAAGGCCTGAAGCGTTGATTGCCCCGGATAATAAGTATTGGTGGATTATCGTAATTTATAGTCTTAACTAATCCATTGCTTAAAATCTCTATAACAGTAAAAGTTGCGTAGTTAGGTTTTTCTCCCGATGGAGGAAGAACATCCATAATGATTCTGGCAGCGATCTCCGGATTAGTGTGGAAACTTGTATAGTTAAGGGCCATTGTTGCTGTGAGGGTAGCAAGAACACTGGCTTTTATTCCATGACCTATACCATCCGACAACACAAGAACTGTACGACCATCTTCTTTCATTTGTCGCGAAATGAAAACATCACCGCTTACTTCCTGTCCCTTAGGCCGTAATTGCTGAATGTCTATTTCTGTATGATAAGACTGGGTCATATTTAATCATTTTCTTCGTGACTGTATTTCTGTGATTCAATGATTGAGTTAAGCAATTCTTCAGTCTGGGCAGCATTCTCTCCTAAAAGATATGCAATTTGCTGAACTGTTTTCATATTTTTCCTGTTTACCTGTCGCGCTCTTTCTATGATTTCTGCTCTTTCAAGCATAGGGGCAGACAAGTCTCTGATTAAAGCTCCGGCAATCTTATGCTTTTGAATGGTGGCAATTTCAACTGCAAGAAGTTTATTCTGATATTTGATATCCCTGTCAATACGGTTTTCTCCTGTTTCAAAAATAGAACGAAACATATCAGATATAACTCCGGGGACAAGCATTTCAAGTTCAGCTCCCCGTAATCCGGGTATGGTTTCATAAAGCTCTTCGTTTTCTCCACCTATTAATCGTGCGAATCCCAGATTGCTTTCTATGATTTTCATATCATCACTGACGATGACTATCCCCGCCCTTATTTTCTGAAGCATAGTTGAAGAAATTAACATTCCGGATTCAGATCTTTTAAGTTTATCTTCCAGTTTCTTCCTTTTTGTAATATCGATAATAGTACAAATAATGCCTGTTATCTCGTTATCATTGTTTCTTAAAGCTGATTTATTGACAGTTATATGCCCTTTATAGCTTTCAGAGTATTTGAAATCTGTTTCATAAAACTGATCTATTCCTGTTTCCAACAATTCTTTATCTTTAAATGAAAGCAGGTCAGGTTGATTGAATGGAGTTATTTCCGATGCAATTTTACCGTAAATCTCTTCTTTTGGCTTTCCGACCATACGTTCAAAAGCATTATTGCATATCACTATTTTAAAATCAACGTCAAGGCAAAATACCGGTACAGGTACTGAATCAAGTATTTGAGGATAAAAAGAGTCAATTTTAAATTGCATATTTTGGTCTTCAGGAATCTTCATGATTTTCAGTTTATAAAAGTATCTGAAAAATAAGCAAATGGGAGTTCATTATCAATATCCTTTTAATTTTTATTTTAATACGTAATTTTAAATTGCTTATTATTAGAATCTATTTTCTGATTTTGCATATTTGTATTGGTAAATATCAGAAAATATATTAAACGGGCATATTCGTTATATTGATGAATCGCCTTTAAAACAAATTACATCCGGATGAAAATTGAAGAAGTAATTAACTTACTTAACGGGAACCTGGTTACAACAGGAAATGTTAGTCAAATAGTCGAAACAGGTTTTTGCTCAGATCTTATGAGTGATGTTTTAACCCTTGATACTGAAAAAATGCTGCTTATTACAGGTACCGCTAACTTACAGACAATAAGGACAGCAGAAATGGGGGACATACATTCTATTTTGCTCGTAAGGAATAAAAAGGCAACAGAAGAAATGATCCAACTGGCAGAAGAAGCCGGAATAATTATTATTGAAACTCCATTTTCTTCATTCAAATGTTGCGGATTGTTATATAATTCGGGATTGAAACCGGTTTACTGATATGATACAGCTAAGGTATGAAATAGAAGGCGGAAATTTTAACAGGGCAGGACATGCATCCAGTCAGGTTAAGAAAGTTCTGAAACAGCTTAATACAGAGCAGCGTTTGATAAAGAAAATTGTTGTAGCTTTATATGAAGCTGAGGTTAATATAGTTGCCCATGC
>CAYUEI010000101.1:0-9958 GCA_964443445.1 uncultured Prolixibacteraceae bacterium
ATTTCAAATTCATCGGGCCAGGATTGACCTAACAATTTCATTGGAATGCTTCGGATAGTCTTAACATTAGAAGTTACATCATCGCCGGTAACACCATCGCCTCGGGTAACAGCGTGTTTGAGAATTCCCTTTTCATAAGTAAGGCTAATAGAAACGCCGTCAAATTTAAGTTCACAAACATATTCAGGATGAGAATTTGTTTCCTTGAAAGTTCTGTTATCAAAATCTCTTAAATCCTCTTCGCTGTAAGTATTAGAAAGAGAAAGCACAGGAAATTTATGAGTAACCTGTTGGAATTCCGAAGTAATGTCGCTTCCCACACGTTTAGTAGGAGAAAAAGGATCGGCGAATTGAGGGTATTCATTTTCGAGCAGTTCAAGCTCCTTTAACTTTGCATCAAACTCAAAATCGGATATAACGGGTTCCGACTTCACGTAATACAAATAAGTGTGATAATCAATCTCTTTTCTAAGTTTAACTATTTTAACGAAAGCTTCTTCAGGATTCATTTAATAAGATTTAAAAGTAAAACTTCCTTAAGCTAAAGTCTACTTAATATTTTAAAACAAGTAATTCAATCCGATGTACATTTCCCAATCTCCATCTTGTTCAGCAACAGCCTTTCCTAAGTCAAGAGAAACGACAAAATTCTGGTTCATGACCAATCTTAATCCGGCGCCATAGCTCATGTGCAATTTTTCGCCACCGGTAAAATCAAAGTAATCGTTAAGATTTACAGTGCTTTGTTTTTCAACAATGCTTTTAACATCAACCTTTTGAACTACCTGACCGAAGTCGAAGAAACCGTTTATTCCGAGATAAAAATTCTGTTTAATAAAATTAAAATGCAAAGGTTTCCATCTAAGTTCAAGATTTCCGTATACTACACCATCGCCAATAACCCTATTTCTTTTAATACCGCGGATTGATTTATTACCGCCAAGGCCAAGTTGGTCCTTCATCATGGAAGTTTCTATTTGCGTTTGGTAGTAAAAAGGCACATCGCCGAAAAGTTTTCCCTGATAAGAAAGTCTGTAAGCAAAAGAAAGGTCTCTTTTAACAATAGTAAAATACTGTCTGTGAGTGATATTAAACTTTGCAAAGCCAGAGCCATCTTCGTTAAACTGAGGAGCACCAAAAACAAATAATTCAGTCCACATCCCCTTCATCGGGTTAGGCTCATTATCTCTTGTATCGTAAACCAATCCGGCTTTTAAGAGAGGAACAAACCCACCATCAGCTTCTTTTTCAGAAATTACACCCCATTCTTTATATTGGTCGTAAAGAGTAGGCACTTTTGGGAGAAGTTTAGGATCGTCTTGTTCTTTACCTTTGTTAAAGCGGTCGACATCAATAGTTTTCACAGTGTAATTCTGAAGGTTGAAACCTACGAGTCCGAGAAGTTTATCGCCCATAATAGGAAATTGAATATCAGTTTTAAATCTAAGAGCGTGATTCTGCATTGCGTAGAACATTCTGGACTTATAAGATCCATCAGTAACCTCATCGTCAATCCATGAGCTGTTATATCTGGATTCAAAACCATTAAATCCAAAAAATTCAAAAGCCCTGTCTGGCAGATATGCAAGATCTGAAGTAATTCTTACTCCCGGAATCAGATATTCAGAATCGTAAGCGAGCCTGTAAATTGCACTCCCTTTAGTATATTGGGATACTTCCAAATAAATATTGTGCAGATATTGCGGATATTTTGTTCCGTCTCCATAATAAAACAAATTTATCAAGCCGCCGTACTGCAACCCAAGGTCAGTATTATATGTAACTGCAGGCAGAACTCCAAAATTCCAGCCTTTCTTAGCATCTTTCTTTTTTTCCGGTTCCTGTGAAAACGAAATAATTGCACAGAGTAATAATGTGATAAGAATTACAGATTTTCTCATAAGTACAGATTTTTAGGTTTACAAGTTTATAAGTTTAAATCTAAGAATTTTTTAGATTTATTTATTATTAGATTAATTTTTGTTTTTTCAGATTCTCTTAGTTTACTGAACTTACTAACATATTATAAAAATGCAAAACAACACCTTTTAATGAAACTGTGTACCAATTTTAGGGTAGGACACATAGGGACCACATCCGTACCACATTCGTACCACATTCGACCAAAATACAAAAAGAGTCTGATGTTTTTGGTATTTGGTTGGTCTCAGATTGATATTAAGTATATGATATTTTTACTTTTCTTATAAGCAAAAAGTTGATAAGAAAAACTATATTTATCTTAGAGAATTCGAACTATGTTGATTAAACAAATAAATTGAATTAAATTTGAAGTAAACCAATTTAATCTTGAAAAAATGAAACAAAATGCTTTTATAAAAAGGACTCTGTTAATTTCATTAATATCTATTTTTACCATTGCTATTCCATTTAGTTCAAAGGCTCAGTTCTTTCTGAAGGGAGGATTTGGGTATGGATTAGGAATTCAGAAATTGCTATTGGATCAGGAGCTAACCTCTGACTCTACTAAAAACATTTATGGAAGTTTTGGTGGAAGCTGGGGATTTTATCTTGGTGGCGGAGTTGAACTAAACAGGTTCATTGATTTGGAATTGGATCTTGGCTATCAAAGCGGAAGAAGTGTAACTAGTAGCAATACTTTCTTTAACAAAACATTTACCGGAAGATTTATAAGTATTTCTCCTTCCCTGTCTTTCAAAACTGCTATATCTGAAAATTATTCACCTTATGCCAAAATTGGACTTCTAACTGGTTTTCCAATCATGAGTATTGATGTAAGCGGAGATGTTAAAAAGTTCAGAGGAGGATTTCCGCTTGGTGTCACTGAAGCTATAGGTTTAAACCTGAATGCAACTGACTGGTTGAAATTTTTCGTTGAAATTAATCACCAAAGTATGATTTATAAGCCTACAAGTAGGAAAGAACCGGATGGTACTATAGTAAAATTTAAAGATGAAATAAAATATCCGGAACCTGAAAATGAAGAAATCACACACCATTTCTTTTCTTTCGGGGCACTTGGTGCGAACATAGGAATAAAGATTGTTCTTTAATAAAATCTGGAATTTATTTATCTATTTTTTTCAACTTAAGGAAGATAAAAGCATTTTTCAACCAAAGAGCATAAGAAACTATGCTGTTTAATTATAATCTATACATTTAATGACTGAAAAGGGGATATACAAAAAAAGCATATGGATTAAACCTATTCTAGTGTTTTTTGCTGTTATTTTTACTCTTTTAATTGCATCAGTAGTTTTCATAATTACACAATCGGAAAAGATAATAAACAGAAACCTATCTGATTTTATTCTACAAAAAACAGATAGTATTTATACTTTGAATTTTAAAGACATCGATATAGACTTTAAAAATAACACTTTCACTATAACAGATTTAAAATTTAAACCACAGGAAAACCTACTAACGGATACACTTAAAAAATACTATAATTTTGAAAGTGAGGCGCTGGTAATATCTAAATTCAAATTTTTCAAGATTATCAGGGAAAAAAGTTTTATTGCTGAATCGGTTAAGATTGACAAACCGACTTTCAGCCTTAGTTCAGGGGAAAAAATTAATATGTCTTTCTTTTCAAGTCAGAAAATCAACAAGGGTGACTCACTTGTGCTTGGTGTTATAAATGAAATTAAGATTGATACAATTCTGATAACAGATGCCCTAATGCAAGTGGACTCAATTTTCAAATCGAAACATAAAGTTCCAAAGGTTAATATTGAAATTGACAATTTTAAATTTGGAGGAATAAAACTGACAGATTCGCCTTTCCCTTTTGACATTTCCGATATTGCTCTTAAAATTGAAAACTTGCATGATGACTTGTCTGACGACCTTCATGAAATTGATATAGAGGAAATAAGCCTTTCCATAATTCATTCGGTGATAAAGGCCAAAAATATTACCCTTTCCCCAAGGGCTAATTCAACAAACAAAAAAGATAACAGATTTACTATTAATGTTCCCGAGGTAAAACTAAAAAGCCCTTATGTGGAAAAATTTTATAATTCTGACACAATCCCGATCACTTCACTTATTCTTAAAAATCCTGATATAAAAATCCATTTCGGAGGAATAGTTAAAAAAGGGACTCCTTTAAACGAAATCAATTTTTACAAGATGGTTGAGAAAAACTTCAAATGGGTCAGGATTGATACTTTTTCCATTACAAATGCTAAACTTGAATTATATCCCAATAAGTCAAATAAGCCTGATCAGGTAATTAGCGACTGTACTATAAGCTTTTATGATTTCCTAGCTGATGCAGATGCATATAGGGAGAAAGACCGGATTTTATCATCCTCAGATCTTAATATTCTAATAAATAAATACTTATTATATCACTCCGACAGAATACATTATCTTTCAATAAATAATATCAATGCAGATACCAGAATCAACAAGGTAACAACCGGATATATTGCCTTCAAACCATTTAAAAGCAAAATGGGAAACAAGCAAAATACGCTTATTGATATTAAAAGTAATGGTTTGTCATTCAGCGGAATAGACTTTCGTGAGCTATATCACAACAAAAGGTTGCCAATGAAGGAATTGCTTGCCTTTACCCCTGTTGCCAAAATAAGACTTGCCCAGAATGGAAATGTCGTTAAAAAAACAGAAGATTCAAGTTTGTTTCTACAGAAATTAAGCGATTACCTTACGGGCATTTATGTGAATAAAGCTAAAATTAAAGGGGGGAAACTAAATTACGGATATAGTTTAGAAAACGATAAAACAGGTTTCTTTGATACTTCGTTTGACTTTGAGCTCGACAATCTTTCACTTGACAGTGCAACTTTTTATCGTTCCGACAAGATATTTTTTGCAGATGGTTTTAAAGTCTCATTCTCAGATATAAGTCTGCAGCTTGCCGATGATTTTCATAATCTGTTTGTAGATTCAGTTTCACTTTCAAGTTCCGGTCAGTCAGCTGAAGTGTTCAACATGAAAGTAATGCCTGTATATAACATAGCAGCAGCAGATTCAATTCTGAGAGAACATAATGAAATAATTGAAATATATTTTCCGAAGATACAGTTAAGCGGAGCAGATCTGCATAATGCTTTTTTCAAGAAAGAACTTACGATCAATGACTTCAGAATAATAAATCCAGCTATAAACCTTAAAAGCTATAATATCTCTGAAGGAGAAGGAAAAAGTAAAGTATCATATCAAACAGAATTATACTCTTTAATTTCTGATTATCTCTTTAAGATAAATATCCATAATCTGAGAATGGAAAACGGAAGCATCAATATGATTCGGGAGTTTAAGAATCAACCTCCGTTTGAAATGTCAAATCTATTTTCGGTGCGGATGATAAACTTCCAGCTTGATTCCTTGTCATCCCGAAATAAAGAAAAGCTTTTATTTTCAGACTATATCGACCTGATACTTAAAAAACAATCATTTTCGCTTTCTGATGGTGTACATAAAATAGATGCTCAGGAAATAGGAATTATATCAACTGAAAACAGGATTTATCTCACTAATGCGAAAGTATATCCTGATATGCTTTCCCCGAATTTTAAGAAAATTCCAATTGCTGTTTTTGCCAATGTTCCTTCTATACAATTATCAGGTACTAACATCATTGATCTTGTAAACAAAGGTATTTTGCCAGCCAGTTCTGTAAAATTCATAAATCCGGAGATTAAACTACTTTTCCAGAAAGACAACTTAAAAAATAACACGACAAGTGAAAATACGATGACTGCAATAAAGGGAATTGATCTTATAACAGCTGAAGATGTAAGCTTTGTAAATGGTTCTCTGGAGCTTGCAAATTATGAAAACTTTAAAAGCAATAAATTCGCAGGAACTGAAATAGACCTGTCATTAAAAAAGCTTAAACTTGAAAATGTTAATGAAAAATTGAAGATATCTTACGATGATTTCTTTTGCAACCTGACAGATTTAAAACTAGAACTAAATGATAAAATCCACCGTCTCTCAATAGGCAAAGCCGGATATCAGCTTAATAAAAAGAGCCTTAGTGTAAGTAATTTAAAGCTTTCACTTGTTCAGGCTTATAAAAGTGACGGTAAAAAAGACCTTTACAATATTGACCTTCCGGAAATCATGCTTACTGATTTCGACTTAAACGATTTCATCTATGATAAAAAGGTAAAATCATCATTACTTGTTCTGAATAATCCTATGGTAGAGATAACTGAAGCTAAGGGTAAAGTAAGCAATGAGAAGTTTACTCCATATAAGCTTGACCTGTATCCAAAACTTAAAGATGTAGTAGAAATTACTGATATTAAACAAATTAAACTAAACAATCTCAGTGTCAATATTAAAGGAGACAAACCATTGACGTTGAAAAACATGAATATACAGACGACAGGATTTATTATAGATAAAAACAGCGACAACTCAGGAAAACTTCTTTCAAGTGAATCATTCACATTTGAAATCAGTGACGTAAAAGAAAGGACAAAGGATGGATTTTACTACTATGCATTTGAAAAAATGAATTTAAACAGCAAGGGCAATATTACATTTAAAGGTTTGTCGCTTACTCCTGCTTATCCTGTGAAGGAATTCAATAAAAGAAAAGTATATCAGGATGATTATGTTACCATTGACAATGCTGATTGTTCGATAAGGGGAGTTGATATAAAGAGATTCTTTGAGACTGAGGAAATTAAGCTCTCATATGCTAATATAAACATCGGAACTATTGATATTTACAGAAACAATACCTATCCCCTGCCACCCAATTTCATTATGGACCTTCCTCAAAAAGATCTAAGGGAGATGAAACAGAAATTTGTCACAGACTCCATAGATATAACATGCGAAAAATTAATATACAAGGAATTAACCCCTCCTGCCACTACTGATTTAGCTGTATATTTCACAGATCTTCAAGCAAAGATTTCTAACCTCAATAATATAAAAAAGGTCTATTCTGTTAAACCTAATTCCGACATTTTTATAAAGGGCAAATTAATGGGTAGCGCTAATATGTATGTTGATATGGATATGGATATTGCTTCAACTGACAACAGGTTTAAGATGTTTGCAGAATGTGATTATATTCCATTAAGTAAGCTAAACTATGTTATAGAACCGGGGCTTTTGATATCCGTAAAAGAAGGTTATAATGAAAATTTAGGTCTATATTTCGAAGCTCAGGAAGACTCATCTGAAGGAAATATTAAATTCGCATACAAGGACTTAAAAATCTCAGTTCTCCAACAAAAGGAAGGTCAATTAGTTGAAGATAAATTCATCAGTTTCCTGGCTAATGCAATAGCAGTTAAAGCAGATAATCCACCTCCGGGCAAACTTCTTTTCCCGCAGAAATTTAAAGCTAAAAGAGACAAGACTCAATCAATAGTAAACTACATGTGGCTCAATCTGTTTGCCGGCATAAAAACAACACTGGGAATGAAGGACAAGCCTGAACAACCCACAGTTGAGCAAAAGTAAAATCATTAAATATTTGAATAATAATTTATATATTTAAGGAGTTAAATAAGCAAGTTAAACAATAAAAATAAGACTTATGGCAAGTATTAAAGGCACAAAAACAGAACAAAATCTATTAAAGGCATTTGCCGGTGAATCACAGGCACGTAACCGTTATACTTATTTTGCAAGTGTTGCAAAAAAAGAGGGATTGGAACAAATAGCAGCTCTTTTTGAAGAAACAGCTTTAAATGAAAAAGAACATGCAAAAAAGTTTTTCAAGTTTCTTGAAGGGGGAATGGTTGAAATTACAGCCAGCTATCCTGCAGGAATAATAAGTAGCACTCTAGACAACTTAAAAGCTGCTGCTGATGGTGAAAACGAAGAATGGACAGAACTATATCCTGAATTTGCAAAAATAGCTGAAGAAGAAGGTTTCAAAGAAGTGGCCATGGCGTTCAAAATGATTGCTAAAGTTGAAAAGGCACATGAAGAAAGGTATCGCAAACTATATGACAATCTTCAGAATGGTAAAGTTTTCAAACGTGAAGGCAAAGTAATCTGGAAATGTCGTAACTGCGGATTTCTTCACGAAGGAATGGCAGCTCCTCAAAAATGCCCGGCATGTGATCATCCCCAGTCATTTTTTGAAATTGCAGAATTCAATTTCTAATATTTATTACTAAAGTATATTGGAAAAGGTGTCGTTTTAATGACACCTTTTTTGTTATTTTGGCCTTTGATAAACAGAGAAAACTATGTTGAAAAAGATATTTCTTGTAATGATGATGATAGCCTTATCATCAGCCTTATATTCAAAGACAGCTACACTTACCGATCAATCAAAAGTTGTAATGTTTACCTGTGGTCCGGGTGAAGAACTTTATGCAGGCTTTGGTCATAGTGCGCTTTGGGTTTCAGATCCATCAGCCGGAGTCGACAGACTTTACAATTACGGCACCTTTGATTTTGAAACGCCAAATTTCTATGCCAAATTTACAAGAGGAAAGCTGAATTATATGCTTACTGTTGTTACTGCCAAAAGATTTCTTACTGAATATGAATACCGTAAGATTGCAGTTTATGGGCAGAAATTAAACCTTTCGCTTGAAGAAAGACAAAAGATTTACGATTTTCTGGAAAACAATTTACTGCCGGAAAACTGTTTCTACAAATATGATTTTTTCTATGATAACTGTGCAACAAGGATAAGGGATGTTCTTGTTAAAGTAGCTGATGGTAAAGTAAATTTCAACACTCCGGATGACAATCAATCGTTCAGGCAGATGTTGTTTCCATATCTGACACATACCCCATGGACAAAATTTGGAATTAATATGATTCTTGGCCTTTCTGCCGATAAAAAAGCAACGCCATGGGATTATATGTTTCTGCCTGAATACATGATGGATGAATTTGGCAGAGCGGCCATTGAGAAAGACGGGTTATCAAAAAAACTGGTTGAAGCCGATAATCAATACTTAAAATCGAGGCTTTCGTTTGAAAACAATAAATGGGACGATCCGGTTGCTTTATTCAGTTTACTTCTTATTATTGCCATTATCCTTTCAGTAATTGAGAAAAAGAAAGGGAAGAACTTCAAATGGATTGACAACATTATTTTCACTATATCAGTTTTAGCTGGGGCCTTTTTATTTTTCATGTGGGTTGGAACAGACCATTCGGCTACAAAGTATAATATGAATATATTATGGTTATTCCCGGGGCAAATACTTTTTCTGGTATCTTCATTTCTGAAAAATAATAATAAAAGAAAATTCTTGCTTTCAGCATTAATATATCAAGTGTCAGTATCATTTGTAATGTTCATTTGGCCACAGGAAACAGAAATATCGTTTATGCTTATCTCATTAATCTTTGCAGTAAGGATATTTTCAAAGATCACCAGCAAGGGGTATTTGAATATATTAAAAATCAATAACAGGTAATAATTAAAGTAAGAATAAAGAGCCATTAAACACCATAAACAAATTTTCTTATGGTGTTTGATAGTAGTTTGGTAATACCTTTTTACAGCTAAAGTAATCGGAACAAGAATTGAGGGATGAAAAAAAAGCCACCCGGGAAAGGTGGCTATCAACTTAATCGACTATAAAACTATAATGTAGGGAACACTATAGAGGAGTTTTAATAAATATCTCGTTATCACTTACCTTTTCAGATTCAAGGCCAAGTGAAATACATATAATGTCAATTACTTCATTAAGTTCGGCAGTATCGAAAGATCCTGTAAAGTATTTTTCAACCGGGATGTCAGTATAAATCTTGACTCCGAAATGTTTTTCAATAACCGGCCAAAGGGTATTAATATTAGATTTGTCAAATGACAGGTTAAAGAACAGGAAATCAGGGTAATTTTTCTTTTCGAATTTAGAAATACTTCCTTTACTATTCTCCGTAAAGAATTTCAAGCCTTGAGACAACTGCTGCTCCTCTTCCCTGTATTTTACTTCAACATTTCCTTCGAAACAGTAAACCATAAAACCTTTGTCAGAATCAGAAACACTAAAGC
>CAYUEI010000102.1:0-9915 GCA_964443445.1 uncultured Prolixibacteraceae bacterium
CCGACTTCAAAAGAGCAGGAGATGGCTGAATTCATTGCAGTAGTACTTGCTGATACTGAAGATGTCTGGAATGATCTATTCAAACAAAGCGGGATCACCTACCGGGAACCAAAGCTTGTTCTTTTTAGCAGTGGGGTTGAGTCTGCCTGCGGATATGCACAATCGGCCACAGGACCTTTTTATTGTCCGGGTGATGAGAAAGTATATATAGACCTTGATTTTCTTAATGAACTTCAACGAAAGTTAGGAGCTCAGGGCGATTTTGCCGCAGCATATATTATTGCCCATGAAGTTGGTCATCACGTACAAAATCTGCTGGGCACACTTGATCAGGGAAGGAGCAACGAACAAAGTGTGAGTGTTGAGTTGAATGCCGATTTCCTTGCGGGGATTTGGGCTCATTATGCACAGAAAACCAAGAATATACTGGAATCGGGCGATCTTGAAGAGGCGATGAATGCAGCACAGGCAGTTGGTGACGATCGTATACAAATGAGGTCCCAGGGCTATGTCGTTCCCGACTCTTTTACCCATGGAACCTCAGAACAAAGGCAACAGGCTTTCCTGCTAGGTTATAAATCCGGAGATCCTTCCCGAATGGAAATCTGATTGCCGTAAATTTTTTAATATCTTCTTCTTGATCTTGAACGTGTTGTGGTTTTCAATCCCAATACTCCAAGTAGTCCTCGTGTTACTTCACGTGCTATCATATTGGTAACCGGGCTTTTGATTATCTTTTCAAAAGTTGAAGTTTCAGCTCTTCTTCCAGAAGGCTGTCGATCTCTTGACCTTTCAACTGCTTGTTCTACTTCCTCTTCCTTTTCAGCTATTCTACCCTGAAGAATTTCATAAGCGCTTTGCCTGTCGATTTCCATATTATAGTCACGAATAAGATCAGAATCGTTGATTATGGCATTGATTTCATTTTCGCTCAGGACATCCATCCTTGAATAAGGAGGTCTGATGATGGTACTAACCAATTCCGTGGGTCTTCCCTTTTCATCAAGGCCTGAAATAAAAGCTTCACCAATTCCAAGCTGAGTAATTAATTCATCGACATCATAAAAGTCAGACAGAGGGTAATTTTCAGAAGCAGTCTTTATGTCTTTTCTATCTTTTGCAGTAAAGGCTCTTAAAGCATGTTGTACTTTAGTGCCAAGCTGACCCAAAATAGCTGCCGGGATATCGGTAGGTGACTGAGTAATAAAGAAAATACCTACTCCCTTTGAACGAATAAGCTTGATGGTCATTTCAAACTGATCGAGCAGGTTTTTGGGAGCATCTCTGAAAACAAGGTGAGCTTCGTCGATAAAGATTACAAGTTCGGGTTTATCGGGGTCGCCAAGTTCAGGCATGTTTTGAAATATCTCTGCAAGAAGGCAAAGCATGAAAGTACTGAACAAGTCGGGTTTACTTTGCATATCGGTAAGGCGAAGGATATTTACCATTCCCTTTCCATCCCTTGTTTTCTTCATAAGGTCGAAAACATCGAAAGAAGGTTCACCGAAGATTCCTTCCCCACCCTGTTGTTCAAGACTTATAATATTCCTAAGGATTGTTCCCGCAGAAGTTGATTGCATGAAACCATATTCCTTTTGGAATTCTTCCTTTCCTTCATTACCTGCCCAGCTGATAGCAGCCTTAAGGTCTTTCAGGTCAAGCAGTGGCAGTTTTCTGTCGTCGCAATATTTAAAAATCATAGAAAGCACACCTGTTTGGCTTTCATTAAGATTAAGAATTTTTGCAAGAAGAATAGGACCATATTCAGAAACAGTAGCCCTCAATTGAACACCCGGCTCATCGGAGATAGACAGAAATTCAAGCGGATAATTATTTGGAGTCCACTCCATACCTATTTGTTTAGAGCGCTTTTCGATGATAGGGTTCATTTCTCCCGGAGCTCCAAGACCACTAAGGTCTCCTTTAATGTCCATAGCCAAAACAGGGACACCAGCATCGGAAAGGTTTTCAATAATGACTTGTAAAGTTTTGGTTTTCCCTGTTCCTGTTGCACCTGCAATTAAACCGTGTCTGTTGAAAGTTTTCAAAGGAAGCCTTATCTGGCATCCTGTTTCGTAATCATTACCAAAGATTGCTGAACCCATTAAAATCGATTCTCCCTTAAAGGTATAAGACCCCTTTATCTTTTCATCAAAAGTTTTTTTATCCATTTTAAATTTTTTTTTATAAATTAGTGGAAGATATAATATCTATGCAATAAAACATTACACCAAGATAAACGTTTTTTCTATCATTAATAAATCAAAATTTAAAAATTATGGCAACAAAAATTGCAGAAATTGAAGGTATCGGACCTGTTTATGCTGAGAAACTCTCATCAGCCGGAATAAAATCCGTGGAAGCGTTGCTTGAAGCCGGAGCTTCAAAGTCAGGCAGAAAGAAAATTGCTGAAGATTCAGGAATAGACGAATCAAAAATCCTTAAATGGGTTAACCATGCTGACCTCTTCCGTATTAAAGGTGTTGGACCTGAATTTGCAGAATTGCTTGAAGCAGCAGGAGTTGATACTGTAAAGGAATTGCGTAACAGAAATGCTGCAAATCTTCATGCAAAGCTTGAAGAAGTACAGGCAGAAAAGAAACTTACAAGAGTTATTCCTGCATTAAGTAGAGTTGAAGACTTTATAGAACAAGCAAAAGCATTACCACCGGTAGTAACATACTAAATTCTAAATCATAGCATCCCGGATAATGTTTCTAAAAGACATTGTCCGGGATGTTTTATGACCGCATGTCATCAAACGTTAATTCCTTTTTTTATAACCAAACTCACTTTATCAAAATACATCTCCTCTATTATCTATAGGTAAGAGTTTAGCCTGCGCGATGTTTCTTCTAGGTCGCTAGGCCTGCTCGATGAGAAATCAACAATTTTGCCTTGTTTATCCATTATCATATAACGGGGAATACCATTTATTGAGTATTTTTTCTGTAACCCATCGTATGTTTTTGCTTCAATATAGTAATGGTCGCCGTTTACTTTATATTGTTTTATGCAATTTTCCCAGGCGTTTTTTTCGCCACTACCGCATATATATACAAACACAACATCTTTGCCTTCGAATCTCTTTTTAAGCTGAGGGGCATACGGAAATTCGCCCCGACATGGCCCGCACCATGGAGCCCAAAAATCCATATAAACAACCTTACCTGCATGTTTTTGTGCCAGTTTGCCCATAAATTCATCGGCACTACCCACGGCTACTGTTTCGAGGTTTACTTCGCCTGGCATAGGCTGGGCAATAATGTCAAGGGTTTCTTCGTATTTCTTATGCACTATTTCAAGCACAGAAGAAGGCATATCCAGCTTTTGAAGCCCTGAATATCCGTCCCTTATAACTTTTTCATTCATGCCCTGAAGTGTACGGTTAAATTCATTAAGAGACATCAATATTGTGAACATCTTTTTTGTATCTTCAGAAGCATTAATTAATTCAAAATTATTTAAAGAGTTTTGTTTTCGCTGATCAGCAAAAAACTTATCCGTGTAATTAGTTACAAAACTTTGAATATCTTCTGTAAAGATATCTTTTGACGATTTCATCAAGTTTGCAATTATTTCAAACTCTCCCTGATTATATGTTGTTTGATTTTTTCGATAAAAATCAATAAGGTCAAAATCTTTTTTATTCTCCAAGGAATTAAAAACAGAGTCAATTTTATTTTTAAAGCTTTTATATAGCTCATTTGTAATTTCAGAAATTAATCTATCGCCATGTTTAACCTTTGTGCGATCTAAATATACAACCATTGCTTTTCTTGTAGAATCAGGTATTTCGATATCGTCTTTAAGTGCGGCTTCAATAATTTCCTTCACGGTAGATGATACTTTTTCGGTTTGATTGGTAGATGATAACCAATTTTTCACTTCTGAAAGAAACAAGGCCATATTTTCGGAATACCAGTATTTTCTGTTGCCATAATCAATTTCTTTTAAGAAGTTGAAATATTCAGGAAGGAACTGAACAGTGCTTTTACTGTATCCTCCAGACCGCCAGCGATAACGCATAAAATCGTTCCATTCCTCTACCTGTTTACATACCGAGTTTAATTCTATAAAACCCGGAGAACAGATATTTGTTTTTAAATAATTTTTGTCCCGGGTATTGATCTTATTGGTCAACGTTGTCCTGGCTTCTTTGTACTTGTCAACAGGCTTATTTAAAAGAGTATTACTTTCCTTGGAAAATTCGGCCATTCCCCAGTAATTATGATCATACTTACATATGTCGTAGTTTATTTGTGCATATTTACCCATCCAAATTACTCTTTCGAACTGGTTTGCCCAGGCACCGTCGAATGCTCCATACAAGGTATCGCCCGGACTTAAAAATATCCTGCCAAAGTTTTTCACAGTAGCATATACAGGTTGTGCCTGTGCCATGGGTACTTCCAACCTGGCATATCCCTTATCGTCAAAAGTGGTAGAGTAGGACAACTGATCCATAAACCAGATGTTATTTGTACTTACTTTAACTTCTTTTCCGGCAATTTCTTTTACATCGCCTAAATACTGGACGCATAATACTGCAGTACCTGTCTTGGGCTCGGGAAGTTGAGCTGTAGGTTGGTAATCAACTTCCTGAGGAGAATTAACCAGGGCAACATTATTATATTTGTTTATCTTGAATGTATAACGATTATTCTTTAATAAAAATTTAATCGAATCGTGGCGCTCTACTAATTTACAAAGTTTTTTTCCATTGTTGTTAGTGTAACAAACAGTGTCAATACCCAATAGATTTACAAGATACTCACCATTAATTCGATAAACCATTTCACCATATTCCCAGTTCTTGGCCTTATAAATCACTTTATCCCTCATAAATCCGGTCAACCATTCACTTGTGGCTGGGTGTAGCCAGTTTTGATATATATCATCGGGAAGTGTATCTAAAACAATATGTGAAGGAAGACCGGGGTTTCTCTTCAAATTGTAAATTTGCTTATGGCCTGCGATTATTAAAGCAATATTATTTTTACTTTGTTTTTGCAGCGAAGCCTGAAGCGATTTGTCGTTATAGAATTTATAATTTTGTCCATCGAACAATATGCTGTTGTACGCAAAATTTTTCCCATCAATAGTTAATTTGCCATTTGAAATACTTGCCTGAATTTTCCCTGTTACTAGATTAAACCAGTCCCCTTTGACATCTAAATCAACCGGAATTCCGGAAGCAATTGTTTTATCGTTTCTATATAAGGTGACTATCCCTTTCTCATTCGTAATACTTATGTATTTTGAATCAAATGTCTGTTTTATCCGAAGTGTTTTTATAATATCATTGCTAGTATATTTAATAATAACCACATCGTTTTCTTTAGTCATTTTTTTGGCAAGCACCCTTTTTGTCCCGGTATTTAAGAAATAGTTGTCAAATTGAATCGGATTGTCATCAACACAGCTATACCACGTCCCATCAATCGAAAATGGTAATTCTTTTAAAGCAATACTGGGTTCATCGGGAATATCGCTAAACCTTTTTACCTTTTGATATTCTTTTCCCTTAAATTCGATGCTTACATAGTTTTCAACCATGTCATAAAAATGAAGAAAGGCACCTTTATCATCAGGACCGGCTATGTTTAACTGGTGCATCCAGTTCTGGAAAAAAGAGTATGTTCGGTAATACCATTTACCATCGGGTGCCACAACATGGTCATCTTTAAAATCGAGGTACACTTTGTTGGAACCATCGGCATAGTACCATTTACCTTTTACCTTATCTAAAATATTAGACAGTGGTGGGTATTGGATTTTATCAGAGCCAAGTCGCGTATAAGTATAATAAACGGAAGTATCATTCAGATCGGATATTTTTATATTATCACGGGCAATTTGTATTACTTTAACATTGTAATTTCCAATTCCTTTTTCGTTGGCTTTTAGGTTAATAGTATAAACGTTCCCCTCAACAGTTGCTCCCTGTACAGAAGCTACCGGATAGCCTGAAATATTAAATAATTCAGGAGTAAAATCAAAATCCCAGTTGCCGTTTTGATCTTGGTAATCACCAAATAAGGTATCAGGTATTTGGTCGATAGTTAATTGTTTTTGGGCTCTAAGTGTTGTAATTGATAAAATAAGAAATAGAAAAATGATGTTGGCTTTTTTCATGATAATTTGGTTTTAAATGATCATAATCTTAGAAAGTGTTAACGTTAAAAATACAAGGAAATTATATCAATTCATTATGTATTTGTAAATATGTTGGGTTTTTTAATCTTCGTTCTATCTTTAATGTGAGCATTATTGGGATAAATACAGTCCTTCGTCATTTCTCCGAAAGTCAAATTATGTGGGTAAAATATAGTCATGTTCGAAAGAATTGAATATTTTTATACTTTTAGATGAAAGTTTAAATAAATACCAAAACACATGATTAGAAAAAATTCAAATTCAAAACCTTTGATAATGCTTACAATAGGTTTAACGGCACTTTTATTTGCATGTACACAAACAAAAAAAGAAGAATGTATGAACCCTTCCGGCTTCTGTATTGAAAAAGGAACAAACCTTAGTCACTGGTTATCACAAGACTTTGGCTGGTCTCCTAAATATGAATATATCAAGGAAAAGGATATACGTTTCATTGATAGCCTTGGCTTTGATCACGTACGCATACCTATCGACGAACAAGAGCTCTGGGATGAAAATGGTGTTCAAAACGATGTTGCTTTCGGTTATTTGAATTCATGTCTCGACTGGTGTGAAAAATATGGTTTGAGAGCTATTGTTGACCTTCATATTGTAAGGTCACATCATTTCAATGCAGCAAACGAAGGTGGCAACAATACCTTGTGGACTGACCCTGCTGCACAGCAAAGGGTTGTTGATATCTGGATTGAACTATCAGATGTTCTGAAAAAAAGAAAAACCGACATGGTGGCTTACGAAATTCTGAATGAAGCAGTAGCTCCTGAGCATGATGACTGGAATAAATTGATGAACAAAGTTGTTGCTGCCATTCGTGAAAGAGAGCCCAACAGAGTGATTATTATTGGCCCAAATATGTGGCAAATTGCTCCAAACCTCCAATATCTTAAACTTCCTGAAGGAGATAAAAACCTGATTCTGAGTTTCCATACTTATTCACCTCTTGCATTCACTCATTATAAGGCAGATTGGACACAAATAAAAAATTATGGAGGAAAAGTTAACTATCCCGGACAGATTGTTTCTAAAGAGGATTTTACAAACTTTGTAGATACAACAAATACATCGCTTGTAGAACTAATGAGTGAAGGATTAATGGAATGGAATAAAGAAAAGCTAATCGATGTTTACAGAGCAGGTTTAGAATTTGCCAATTCTAAAGGCCTTCAGCTTTTTTGCGGCGAATTCGGTTGCCTGCCAACAGTAGACAGGGACGACAGGCTTCAATATTACTCTGATATGTTAGCAGGTTTTAAAGAAAACAAGATTGCATGGTGTAACTGGGAGTACAAAGGCGACTTTGGATTGTATTATTTTGATGCAGTAACGAAACAAAATATGGAACCCGATTACGAGTTTATCAATGTACTTCTAAAATAAACTGATTAGATCTCTAATATCAATAAAAGCATAAACAAAAAGCCTGTAGAAATAATCCTGCAGGCTTTTTTCATAAACTAGTTCTAATAAACTAAACTACCTCGCTTTTTCGTCCGGATCGCAACAATAATTGTCTTCCGTTTTACCTTCCTGAGTTAAAATAAGACGGGTTTGAATTTCAATCCTTCTTATCTTATCGTAATCGTAATAACCATTTCCACTTGGATTGTTGGCATCAGGGTAAGGATATTTAGGATTTTTAACATCGCCGTCTTCCCTCTTTCCTCTTGTAATAACAATAATATCGGCGTCTTCATATTTTACATCATTATCGGGCAATGCCACCTTACCTTCTTTTAAATAACGATTGAAATTCTCTGAATCAGTAAGCCGTTTTAAAACTTCCTTATATCCAAACCATGCCCTTAGTCTCGACAAGTTAGTATTAAGGTCAGTTTTTTCCTGTTGAATACCCAGCATTGAACCATTATCCCCTTCTGAATTAAAATCAACTGTACAAGCCTTAATCCTTGTAAGTGTCTTTGTTTTTTCATCAACATCAGGGGGAACAATCTTAACCATTTCAGTATCGAAAATATTTTTGCCTTCAATATAATCGCTTCCCCGGTATTGTATGACATCTCCGATATACCAGCCCCGAAGTACTTCTCGCTGGTCGGATACAGCAAATATCTCAATCAGAAGCTTAGGCTTTAGTTCCTTATGACGGTCTAGCAAATCGATATACTTCATCTTGATAGTATCAGTGAGGTTCTTAAGATTTTCATCTACCTTTTTGGCATAGTCTATATATTGGGATATCCTCTCTTTCCTACCCTTCATCCTTGCTTCAAGCGAACCGCCGTACCCTGGTCTGTCGCCCCAATAAAGATTGTTAGGATGAAGCTCGATCCATTGAGCATCGGCAATAGAATAAGAATAGCCATCACCGGGTTTAATCGGGAAAAGAGGAGATTCCCATGCAAAAGCCTTATAATCGCTTCTCTTTCTTATTATCTTTCCACCGGGATTGAAAATATCTTTATCGGGCGTAACGTCAAAACCCTCATGCAAAACGGCAAGGTCGCGCTTCAGATTCTCTGTTGTATTAACTTCCCAGAATCCGGTTTGAAAATAAGCAATTGAACGGTGTGTAGGTTCAATATTCAGTTTACCCGGACAAGGTGGTTTCTTCATCCAACCTTTAGTTACAAAGACAGTATCGTTAATAATTGTATCACGGAAAATCTTCTTTAGAGGAATATTGCTAAAAACATCAGTAAGTTTAGACTTCACCTCGGGACCGTTTATTATACTTGTGTGAACAGATGGGTTGCCCGGATTGTTGTTTACAATTTTGCTGTAGCCGGTATATATAAAATTTTCATGTTCATCACAATCGTAAATACCTTTATCGCTACCGGCATATGATCCTCCATAAATTTTATAGTCCAATCCTGAATAAAGTTTAAAAGAAGCCTCGCCTGCATCTTTCTTTTCATTGATGTCACCTTCAATTTTAATTACCGGATTTAATACCTGCTCAGGCTTTGAAACATTGTAAATATCTGTAATAACAACATTAAGCTCTACTTCAAACGGCATAGGACAAGCATAAATATCGTAACTGCCATATCCTGAAGGAAGATCAGAAGACCAGAAAATAGCTCTGGGAGATTCATTATTCAATGGATTGAAATAAATAAACGGGTAGTTCTGATTAAATTCTGTATTAACAGAAACATCAGCTGCTTTTTTGGAAGAGAAGCTGAGAGTGCGGCTACTGAAAAGTTTTATACTACTCTTATCAATCGTACACCCACCATTTTCACTATTGAGAGTTAAGTCAGCTTCATATATTTTAAAAGAACCATCTTTGTCGGAAGAAAAATAAAGCTTATTGCCTGAATAACAAATATGCGGAGTGATTTCATTTCCTTCCGAATAAAGCTCTGAAACCAATACCGGGGTTTTCCATTTCCCGTTTTCATTATAACTATAGAAAATACTCAGGTTTTCACAAGCCTCTTCAGGGTTAATTGATACTCCATCCTTTTCAATTTTCCTGTTGGAAACGAAAAACAAATGCTTGCCATCGGCAGAAAGAGAGGGTTGTGATTCCCATGTTTTCTGACCCGACAATTCAGCAACAGGCCTTGGATTTTTAAACTTATCCCCTACCCTCTTTAATTCCCATATATCTTTAAATTCACTGATTCCATTTTCATCGATAATATCGCAGGAGAAAAGCAATGTGTTATCGGCAATAGCAACTGCCCCCTTAGTTGAGACATTGAATTTCTTAATGAATTCATCGTAAAAGGTATTATCACTTTCAACGATAAGCATTTTCACTTC
>CAYUEI010000103.1:0-9736 GCA_964443445.1 uncultured Prolixibacteraceae bacterium
GTTACTTCCTTTGTTTCAGTAGATAACTGAATATCGTTTGAATCATAAAACATGATAAGGTTGTTCAAACCAAGATATCCGGCAAGACGACCTGCACCTTGTGAAATTTCTTCCTGAACGCCACCATCTGAAATAAAAGTATAAGTTTTGTGAGCCATCCATTCACCAAAGCGGGCAACAAGAAATCTTTCAGCTATAGCAGCACCAACTGCCATAACATGTCCTTGTCCGAGAGGTCCGGAAGTATTTTCAACACCACGTTCAACGTCTACTTCAGGGTGTCCCGGAGTTACGCTTCCCCATTGACGGAAATTTGAGCAATCCTCCATGCTATAGTTGCCTGCAAGTGCAAGTTGGGCATAAAGCATTGGCGACATATGACCAGGGTCAAGAAAAAAGCGGTCACGGTTGATCCACTTCATGTCAGAAGGATCGTAATTGAGAAATTCAGAATAAAGGATGTTGATAAAATCAGCACCGCCCATTGCACCTCCCGGGTGACCCGATTTTGCCTTTTCAACCATGGCAGCAGCCAGTATACGAATGTTATCCGCAGCTTTGTTTACTAAAGTATTGCTCATCTTTTTTATGATTTTTATTTATGATCATTTAATAATAGTATTTTAAAGCATTCATTAATACTTTTAAAAATGGTCTGCAAAATTAATTATTAATTTTTTAGAATCAATAGTGGATAGTACTATAAATCCGAAAGTTAATTTTTGTTTTATACGAGTTCAGGGTGTTTTTAATTTTAGTAATATGTATTGTTCTGAAACAGCTCAAAATTAGTCTATAAGAAATTGATTCTTAGAAATAAAACATATTTACGGTAACATTATTTTCTCCATCAGTAACGAGAAAAGAAAATTCTTCAAATTCAGGTTTGCAATGCTTGCTGAAAGTATAGTTTGAAAAGCCAAAACCTTCTTTTGGTATAAAAAATTTCATATCGAGTTTACCGTTTTTATTTTCATCGTCGATAACAGCTATACCCCAGATTCCGGAGGTAAGATTATCGAGGAGGAGGGTTAAACAGCCGTTGTTTATACTGTCTTTGGCAAATTCTTTTGTTATATCAGGAATTTCTTTTTTATAACTATTCTCATTGTTGTAGATAGTCAGCTTTATTACCCCTTCATTATTCCTGATGCCTGAAATCATTAGTTTTACACTTTGAGCAAATCCTCCACCGATATTTATTGTCAGGAGCAAAGCAATGACAATCAACTTTATATAGAAGTTTGTGTGTTTCATGTTTCAAAGCTTTCAATGCGATAATCTATTTTTCAAGCATGGCCGGAGAAAAATACGCTTCATTTGCTGTTGAGCCTGATTGGAAGTTGTCTATCAGAAGGATAGATTTTCGTTTGTTTTGTAAATTGCTCATTTCCATATAACATGAAATGTATTTTCCATTAGTCATTTTCTTGTAATCTTTCAGAAATTCTTTTCGTTGAATATTTCCTTTTAAGTCGTAGTATTCAATTTCAAAGACATGGAAATTTTGTTTTTCTACAGTAGAAATACTTTTACTGAATCCGTATTCTGAATTGAGCGCTGCAGTTTTGGGTGAAGATTCAATTTTCCAGCATTCTTTTGAATCGACAGATATTTCCCCGAGAATTTTGTAGTTAAAGTCATCGGGATTTGGCTTGCTCATATCAGCATTAGTGAATTCACTACCCATGAAATTCCGGCCCTTATCGCTACTTACAATCCTTCTTGATTTTCTAAGAGCAGGAAGGTATATCCACATATCATCGTTTTGATTTTCATAGTCATAAATTAATATGGCAGTTCCTCTTACGTCGGCCGGTTCGGTAAACTTCATTATCATTTTTGTAGTCTGGCCAAACTTCTTTGAAATTGTAGCCATCTTTCTTGTTCTTTCAGTTCCCTTTTCATTGAAGATTTTGAGGGTAGAAATCATTTCCATTGCATCGAGCGAGATAACGTCGCTTGATTTCTTCATTATTTCCTGTCCGCTTTGGCCATAAGTGTTGATTAACGACAAAAGCAGAATTGTTACGAATAGTATCAGATGTTTCTTCATATTTTACGGATTTTTATTTTGTTGTTTAAAAATGAAGGTTTTATAACTATGCAGATGGCCGGAATAAGAATAAGGGCGCAAATAAGGCATAGTGATAAAGACAGTATTATCAGGGCTGAAAACATTTTCAGATATGGGAATGAAGAGAAAAGGAGCACAGAAAATCCAAGCATGACAGATAAAGCATTTATAACAATACCTCTTCCTGTGACTTTCAAAGCTTGTTTAATTGCAGCAGGATATGATTGCCGGTTTTCAAACTCAAGTTTTAGTCTCCAAAACATGTGTATGGTGTAATCAACACCTACGCCAATAGAAATTGATGAAAGGAGGGCTGTAACAATATTGAGTTCAATTTTCAAAATTCCCATAATACCGAATGTGCAAATCACTGCAAATACAAGAGGAATGCTTCCCAGCAGACCGGCTTTAGGGCTTTTAAAAATCCACATTATTAAGATGAAAATAGCTATAAGTGCAAATATGAGAGAATATATCTGTCCGGTAAATGTTGATTCGGCCATTTCCTTATCGGTAAGACTAAATCCGGAAACAACAGAAAAAGCAGGATCGTCTTTAACAAGGTTATTTACTTTATCTATAACATTATTCAGCTGTTTCATGCTTGTCGCATGAAACTGGATGTTCATCAGTGCCCTGGTGTAGTCGAAATTTACAAATTGTTCAAGGTCTTCCGGGGCGCCATTCATTGAATAAAGCAAAAGGTATTGAGCCACAGCGTCCTGAGTTTCAGGTATTGTATTATATCCTTCAGTTCCTTTATCATTGAGAGCTTTGCTAATCATCTTTATGACTGTAGTAATTGAAGAAACACTTCCAGTACCCTCTATTTTTTTAATTTCGCCTTCATAATTATCTATCCTTTTCAGAAGTTCAGGATCTTGTATGTTTCCTTCAAACATTACTGAAAGAAATTTAGTGCCTCCGAAGTGTTCGTTTGCAATAGAAATAGATTGATTATAAGGATGATTTTTTGGTAAAACCTTATCATTATCTGGGGCTATTTGTAAGAAATTGATTAATAGCCCGAAAACCAGTAATGCGAATGTAAATATTGCTATTACAGTTCGAGGGCTTTTAGTTATAAAACCTGCTATCTTTTCAAGAATTTTACCGAGGATTCCATTTTTTTCTTTTAGAAATTCATTATGGATTTTTCCTTTCTTTAAACCTGCGAGCAAGGCAGGGACGAATGTAAGGCTTAGAACAAGGGCAAGTCCGATTCCAATTGCTCCGATAATCCCAATTTGTTGGGCCGGAATAAGAATATGCAGTACGAGGCCGAAGATACCAACAATAGTAGTAAGGCCTGTCAGGAGAATTGGTTTTTTCAAAACATTAACAGATTTCAGGACTATCTGTTGGATATTCCATCCGGGGTGTGCGGCATTGAATTCCTGATATCTGACAATCAGGTGTACCCCATAATTATTAGCAATGGCAATCATCATGATTGGAATAATAACCCCAATCAAGGTTAGCTCCCAGTTCATTAAAGGGAGGATGGCCATAGAAACTGCAGTTGAAATAATCACTACACTGAGAGGTAGCCAAACACCTCTGAATTCTTTAAAGGAGAGATAGAAAAAGGCTATCATTATCAACAAAGCCAGGGGTAACAGAATCATCAGGTCTCTGGTAATCTTGTTGTTTATTTCCACTCTCATATATGGCATGCCGTTTATATAAGTCTTCTCAATTCCGGGATAATCATCAATAATTTCCTGCACTGCAGAAAGAGCTGAATCTTCATCAGCACTACTGTTAACGTTAATAAGTACAAGCGAATACCTGAAGTCCTCAGAGACAAAATTCTTAAAGGCAAGCTCATTGTTGATAATATTGTTTCTGAGTGTTTCGATTTCGTTTTTATCTCGTGGGATATCGCTTATCAGGGGATCAACAATCATTGTACCGTCCTCACCCTTAATATCTTTCATATCGAAAAGAGAAATGACATCATCGAAATAATCCTTCATTTTCAGATCAGAAGTGATATTCTTTATTCTTGTTAAAGATTCGGAATTAAGGATATCATCACTTTCAAAAATTAACAGCAGTGGTTCTCCGTTTCCAAAATGCTCTTCAACAATAGAAGAGCTTACTTTAGATGGCAGGTCATCAGGGAAATAAGACTCCAGATTAGAGTTTATCTTTATCCTGATCATAAAAATCACAGATGCGATTGTAAGTATAATCGGGATGATTATGAACCACAGTTTGTTGCGTAATATGAACTTTTCGAATTCCATTAGAAGCTTGCTTTAATTTCAATAAATCCTCCGCTTATAACCGGAGCTGCATAAGAAAACAAAGATTGATCAGGGCCGTTCATATATGAATATCCTGCAGTAGCTGAAAGTGAGTTATTTATATTCCACTTTAAAGAAGGGCGGATCATATATTCTTCTGAAGTTATGTCGTAATATCCTGATAGTTCAAGATTAAGTGTTTCATAAATAAAAGATTTTGAAATCATTACCGACACTGCATGATTCATTTCTTCCTGCTGATGAAAAATCTTGCGGTTAAAAAAAGCCGATTCATAGTTGATTGTAGCACTTGCATATTGAAGTAAGGCAAGAGGATTTGAAGGGTCAGTGAGTTGAGGTTTGACAAGACTATTATAATCAAAAGTGTATTTGCCAATATATTGGATAATAGTAAGAAAGCCTTTAAAGTCGTGTTCAATGCCAACAACGAATGAGATATCTTTATTCGGGATATACATTTTATTTTCATTGTTTTCGGGAAGATTGTATGCACCTTCGCCTCTGATTATCCATGTTCCAAGTGGGAGAGTGAAATCAAGACCTATGCTGTTTTTTCTATAAAAAGAAGGGATATAGGTTATTAGGGGGACTCCGGTTGAAAAGTCAATATTCTTGATATCAAAGCCATAGAAGGGGTCATACCCATTGAACCATGATAATGAAAAGCCAATAGCCGGAAATTCGAAGTCAAGTTTGGCAGCTAAGGAGACATTTTTAAATACTTTGTCGGGTAAGTCCGGATAAGAAAAAGAAGCACTTTCATTAATGTCAAGAAGATCATATTTATATACTGATGGTTTGAAAACAGGAATTCCGATTAAATCAATGCTCATTACAGGAGTAATCCTGAATTCAGCGCTGAGCATAAAATTCGATAACTTTTGATCATCGGGATTAGCAGAGAGAAAGAAATAATTATTAGGGGAAATATTGTTTGTTGGATTGAACCCGTCGGTTCTTCCCCAAGTGATAATTTGATTACCAATTAAAACATCAAAGAAACCTGAAGTAATTCCGGCATAAGCTTCTTTAATTTCGAATTCATTAATCTGATCATTGAAAATATATCCGCTTCTGAAACGAAGATCGCTGTAGAGGATTAGATTTTGTTTACTTATTTTGGTTTGGAGAGCCGTTTCTCCGAAGACCGCAGGGTAATCATATTTTTCAGATGCAAGAAAAGATGATCCGCGTACATATCCGTTGAAGCTGATACCTTCAGATTTATTGCCGGTGTTTTCCTGTATTGCACTTTCAAACAAACCTTGCGAGAAGGAATTAAAAAATGCAAATAGAAGAATAAAAAGAGTAGTGAGTAAGTATTTCATAATTAGCCTTTTTTGAGGCAAATTACAAACAGGTATTTAAATAAGGGTTTTATATTTAAAAGTCGGACAATAAAGAGAGGTACAGATTTTAAATATTGGAGTTTGTCTTATTTTTAAATTCAGAGGGAGTCATTCCTGTAATATTTTTAAACACCGAAAAGAAAGTTGATTTACTGTTGAATCCACATTCATATCCAATAGCTTCGATAGAGTATGGATTTTTGGGATCAGCAAGTTTAATTTTAATTGCTTCAACACGGTATTCGTTTACAAACAGGAAGAAATTCTTATTCAGGTCGTTGTTCAGAACTTCAGTGATATGGTGTTTTGGAATTTTTAGTTTTTCTGACAAAAGAGTCATATTCAAATCGGGATTAAGGTACGGGCTTTCTTTTTCAAAATAATGGAATAAGGAATTTTTAATTTTCTCACGGGAAGCAGAAGGAATATTAAGTGTTTGAGGTTTAGTCAAAACAATGGGGTTATTTTTTCTTTTAAAAAGATCTTCCTGTTTTAATCCGTAGAATCCAAAAATATAAATAAAGAAAAGCAGCATTGAATAATTGAAAATAGAAAGTGATAAAGTGTTGTAATACATAAGATTTGTAATTCCCCAGATGAAGACAGTAAAGCAATAGGTTACATAAAGAATAATTACAAACATAAGCCAGGCATAGTTTATAAAAATATCTATTGTTGAGAATTCATTTTTCACTATTTTTCTATGTTTCTTCAATAATAAAACACTTAAAGTAAGGTACACTACCCATGAAGAAATGCCAAAGATTGTAAATATAATTCTGAACCATAGCGTTTTGTCGGGATCGAAAAACGTTTCAAAAGATTGAGGTTCTTTAATAATCCATGCTGCAATTTTAAAAAACAAGTAAGGGAGGATATGCAATAATTGAATGATTCTAAGTTTATAATCAGGATTTGTCAAAGAGCAGGTATACAAATAAAGAGCGGGGTTGAAAAGGAGGAATGTGTTTGTGAGAAATAAAAAGTCGGGATATATTTTAGATTCTATTCCGAAAGAAAGAAACTCGATTGCAAGCAGGAATAGCCATGCAGAAAGCAGTTTATCTGAGATACTTTGTTTCTTTTTGGTAATTGTCAGAATACCGGAAAACAAAGCCTGAGAAAATCCTATCCAGGCAATTACATCCATTATTCAGATCAGGCTTTTGGGTATTTATTTTTAAAATATTCATAAGTAGCCAATTGAGACTGTATAGGAGTATTATTGTTTTGAATACGAATATTCTCCATATTCTGTCCAATTTCTGAAGCCTTAACATTGTCAGCTAATTGAATTTTAAGAACGTCAAGTATTTCTTTTTTCAATTCAAGGTTATAAATTGGGAATACACATTCGAGACGGGCATAAAGGTTTCTTTTCATCCAGTCGGCAGATCCCAGATATACAATAGGATTGCCGTTATTAAAAAAGGCATATACTCTTGAATGTTCAAGGAAGCGGTCAATTATTCTTATCACCTTTATATTTTTGCTGTATTTTTTGCCTGTTTTCAGAGTGCAGATACCTCTGATAATAAGGTCAATTTTAACTCCGGCTTCACTGGCTCTGTATAGCATATCAATCATGTGATTGTCCTGCAGTCCGTTCATCTTAATTACAATATATCCTTTTTTACCCTGCTTTACATTTTCAATTTCTCTGTTTATCAGCTGGCCGAATTTATGAATCAGATTAAAATTAGGGACAAGAAGATGTTTAAATCTGACTGATTCATTTTGGAATTCCAAAAAGCGGAACATCTTTTTCAGGTCGCTGATAATACCTTTGTGAGAGGTAAAAAGTCCCTGATCGCAATAAATACGGGCAGTTTTTTCATTGAAGTTACCGGTTGCAATGTATGCCTGATCTTTAGCATCGGGATTATTCTTTTTATCTCTTATTACGAGGGCAACTTTAGCATGTACTTTAACGCCGGGGATGCTATAGAAGATATTAATACCAGCTTTTTTCATTTCAGCAGCATACTGCAGATTTGCTTCTTCATCGAAACGGGCTTTCAGTTCCACGAAAACGGTTACTTTTTTACCATTTTCAGCCGCATTCATAAGTGCATTTACAACTGCAGATCTTTCAGCCACCCGATATTGGGTTGCTTTAATTTCGACAACAGAATCATCGTTGGCTGCCTGTTCCAGAAATCTTAGGAAATAATCGTATGATTGATAAGGAACATTCAGGAGATAATCTTTTTTATTTATTGCTCTGCTAAGATATTTTACATTATCCAGTTCAGGAATTCTGAGGGGAGCTAACTTTTCATTTTCAAGTTTTGGGGAAACAGGATTCGGGAAAGTGAAAAAATCTCTGAAGTTATGATATACCCCGCCATGAACAAGAATGTCGTTATCGATTTTAAAAGTCTGCATCATATAATTCAGGAACTTATGAGGCATCCTTCTGTCAAACAAGAATCTGTTAGGTTTACCGAGGGTTCTTGAAGACGATATTCTTTCTATGGCATCAATAAGGTCTTCTTCTTCGTATTCATCATATTCAAGGTCGGCATCTCTGGTAAGCTTTATTGTGTACCATTCATTGACAGTGTATCCGGGAAATATTTTGTTTGCATGTTTCATTAAAACATCTTCGAGGAACATTATATAATGATTTCCATCAATCGGTGTAAGTTCAATGAAGCGTGAAATGTTATGATCTGTAGGAACCTTTATTAGGCCATATCTAACTCTTTGCTTTCCGGAATTCTTTTGATTGCCCTCATTGACAACCATTTCCATGACGATATAAACATGTCCGGTTTTAAGAAATGGTCTTATTCTTTTTTTAAGAAGAAGAACGGGTTGTAACAGACTTAATATTTCAGTAGTGAAAATATTTTTAATTTCAATTTGATGTTGACCGGAAAGTTCTGAATTTCGGTCAATCAGTATAATACCATTTTTTTGAAGTTCTGGAATAATTTCATTGTCAAAAAGGTCGTGTAGCTCAATTTGGTATTTATCAACAGTATCATTTATCTGGTGTAGAATTTTAGCAGGTTGAACCTGTTCTATCTTTTGAGGAATGAGCTCAGCATTTTTTAAAAGTTGTCGGTAATAGCTGACTCTCACCTGATAAAACTCTTCAAGGTTATTAGAATAAATGGCCAGGAATTTTATTCTTTCATACAGTGGCAGAGAAGCATCTTTGGCTTCTTCAAGAACTCTGTAATTAAAAGAAAGCCAACTTAAATCGCGGTTGAAATATTTGTACACCGACATATTTCAGGAGTTAGGTTACCTAAAAAACAGCTCAATATTCAAATATAGGAGATTTTGGGGAAAAGGGATTAATTTTTATAATGTTTTATGTTAATTTTTGAGGATTACAGATTTTATTTTCTTTTGTAGAGAGGCGTTTACACTTTTTACAAATGAACTTTGGATTATCAGGTATGCTGTAATTATCTTTTTTGCAAGCTTTTTTACTCATTTAATTTTAATTTTTCAGTGTGAATAAGAACGATTCTAACGGGGAAATTGTTCTTAACCCATTCAGAAAATTTTTCCGCATTATATACTGAGCGGTGCTGTCCTCCTGTGCAACCGAAATTAACACACAGGTGGTCAAATCCTCTTGCGATATATTCTTTTATCGAAATAGCAGTAATATTTTGTACGTTACTTTTAAACTGAGCTATTTCATCGAATTGTTCAAGATAATCGATAACGTCCTTATCATCTCCAAAGGAGTTTTTGAATTCCGGAAGTCGGCCGGGATTTGGCAGTCCTCTGCAATCGAAGACAAATCCGCCTCCGTTTTCAGAAGGGTCATCGGGTATGCCATTTTTATATGAGAAGCTTGTAATTCTTACTGTCAGAATATTATTTGGGAGTTCATATTTTTTAGAAAACGGTGAGTCAGCCAGTCTTTTAGCAATTGCAGATAATTCAGGAAGGTCAGGCTTAATAAGACTGTCATCAAAAAGGTGATTAAGATTTTTTACTGCTTCAGGAATACTCTTTTTAAAATCAAGCTTTTTCTCATGGATGCCACGGAAGCCATAAGCACCGAGAGC
>CAYUEI010000104.1:0-9473 GCA_964443445.1 uncultured Prolixibacteraceae bacterium
GTTTTCGAAAATCAATTCCGGTTTGTTCAACCTGATAATTATATTCCATAAAGAATCCGGAGCTGAAAGAAGCGATTACATAGATTATAATGATAATGAGAAGGATATAAAACATTATCTTATATGTGTCGAGAATCTTAATCAATTGGATTATTCGGTTTTTCAGATCGCAAGTTTCAAATTTAGATTTGACATTCTTGTTGTATCTTATCCATAATATGATAAGAGCAGCAAAAATTAATAAATAAGTGAAAACCTCTATCATATATGTCCAGAATAGAAATTTATCTGTCAGGTAAGGTTTATCAAGATAATTGTCAAGTAGTGGAGTAAGAATTAATTCTATGGTGAAACCTAAAATAACCCAGGCAAGAATAATAAACATACCTATACGGATATTTCTGCCTATTTTTTCAGAAATATCTAAAGTTTTTTTTCCGATAAATTTTTGAATATCGGTATCTTTTACTTGGAGCTTCTTTTCATTATCAGAAGATATTTTATTCCATGCAGACTTCAAATCATCTAGTTCCATTATTCTTCCTCCATGATTTTTTTAAGTTTCAATTTAATGCGGTTCATCTTTACACGCACATAATTTTGTGTAATCCCAATAATCTCAGCTATTTCTTCGTACTTTCTATCTTCGAGATACAAAAGGACAATCGACTTTTCTATCCCGGTTAACTTCTCAATAGCTTTATACAGAACCTTAACCTGTTCATCAAAAGTGTCATCGTAATGGTTGTCAGCAATCTGGAGAAAGTTCTTATCAATCTTTTTATTATCAGGGCGACGTTTATTTTTTTTAAAATGGGTAATAGCAGTATTTAATGAGACGCGATACATCCATGTCGAAACTTTTGATTCGTTTCTAAAATTTGGGTATGAACGCCAAAGCTGAGTGACTATTTCCTGAAAGAGATCTTCCCGATCTTCAGTGTTGTCACAATATACTCCGCAAACTTTATGTATTATCCCCTGATTGCTGGTAACGATATTTAAAAATGCATCTTTCACTTTACAGGAATATATGTCTTTAGGAATGACATTAAATTACATTTTTGGGTGCATTTTTAATTGATTTATTTCTGATTGATTAAGGAAACGCCATTTTCCTCGTGGAAGGTTCTTTTTAGTAAGGCCTGCATAGTATACTCTGTCAAGTTTTTCAACTTGATATCCAAGATGGTTAAATATTCTTCTTACGATTCTGTTCTTACCTGAATGAATTTCTATACCAACTTCTCTTTTGTCTTCTTCATTAGGATAATTAATAGAATCAGCAGCAATAAATCCATCTTCAAGCTCTATTCCTTTGGCTATTTCTAAAAGATGACTTTTAGTAAGGGGCTTATCCAGGTAGGCATGATATATTTTTTTCCTGCTGAAACTTGGATGCATTAGTTTCTTAGCCAAATCGCCATCGTTAGTAAAAAGCAGTAATCCGGTTGTTTCTTTATCTAATCTGCCTACAGGATAAATTCTTTCATTACAAGCTTTATCAACAAGGTCCATGACAGTTTTTCTTTCCTGAGGATCATCTGTGGTTGTAACAAATCCTTTAGGTTTGTTTAATAAAAGATAGACTTTTCTTTCCGGATTCAATTGTTGGCCGTTAAACCTTACATCGTCATTGAGAGATACTTTTGTACCTAATTCTGAAACAATCTTTCCATTGATAGAAACGCACCCTGAAGATATAAATGTGTCGGCTTCTCTTCTGGAGCAAACACCTGAATTTGACAGGAATCTATTTAAACGGATTTTTTCATCAGGTCTGAATCCTTTTTTAATTACTGGTTTTTCAATGGGGGCTTTTTTGAAAGTTTTCTTTTCAGGTGTTTCTTTTTTGAAAACTTTCTTATCATTCTTTTTAGATTTGTCGATGCTTTCTTTTTTTGATTTCAAAGGCGTTTGCCTGTTCTCTTTACGTCCGTTTACTCTATTGCTTCTCATTGTATCATATAAATTTCAGCAAATTTCGCATTTTTTTTCAAGAATGATTAATAAGTAATTAAAAGATAAGAAAATAAACCTGTCAGTTATGAAAGAATTAATAAAAATTATTGCATTATGTTTATTTCAACTTTTTGATTGTTGCTTATGTTATTATATTTGAATGATTTTTTAATTTCAAAAATAAACCTTTAGTGAAGAGTGAAGAGTGAGTATTGGTGTATGGGGTTGAAATTTAGAATATTATTAAAATGAGGAAATTAATCCGTAATATATTTCTTTTTGTAAATATCATATTATCTGTTTTATTATTATTTACATATCTGGTGTCATGGGTGAATCCTGCTACTTTCTGGATTCCTTCATTACTTGGATTAGTATATCCTTTTCTAATAATTTTAAATATTGCATTTATATTTTTTTGGATAATTTTTCATTGGCAATATGCATTGATTTCTTTGGTGTGCATATTAGCAGGGTATAATACTTTAAACAGCTTTTTTCAATTCAGTGGGAAGAAAACCAAATCGGAAGATGGTTTAAAAGTTTTAAGTTATAACGTTTCATATTTTAATTCTTTTCTGGATAAAGGCAAAAACAATAAAGCGATTTTGGATTTTTTAGCTGCTCAAAAAGCAGATTTGATTTGCCTTCAGGAAACTAAATTGCAGAAACAGGGAGTATTAAATCCAGTGAAGCTGAAAAGTTATTTTCCAGGTATAATGCATTGTCAGTTAGCTCATCAGAGTGAATGGGGTGGACCTGTTACTTTTAGCAAATATCCGATAATTAACATGGGTGAACTAAGGTTTAAAGAATCAGCTAATCTTGTTATTTATTGCGATATTAAAACAGCTAAAGATACTATCAGGGTTTATAATTGTCATTTACAGTCGTATGGTATTGATATAAGAAAATATTCTGTTATCGATACTTTAGGATTTGAAAAGAAGAAGTTGAAGGAAATGCTTAGCATTGGAACCAAATTAAAGAATGGTTATGTCCAGCGTTCTGTTCAGATAAAAAAACTTACAGAGCATATTTCCAAATGTCGATATCCAATAATAGTTTGTGGAGACTTTAATGATACTCCAATATCATATTGTTATGGTGAAATGACATCAGATCTTAACGATTCTTTTGTAGGTTCAGGCAGAGGAGTATCGGCAACATACAATGGCAAGCTTCCTTCTTACAGGATTGATTATATTTTTCATTCAGACTTTTTCAAGTCTTATAATTATAAGAAGCTAAACGTAAACTTTTCTGACCATTATCCTATAACTACCTTTTTGGGGTATCGGGATTAATTATTTTTATCAATTAAGACAGCTGCATAAGAAGATATTCCTTCTTCACGTCCTACAAATCCAAGTTTTTCAGTTGTAGTTGCTTTTATCGAAATACGTTCTGAACTTATATCAAGAACTTCTGAAAGACATTTTTTCATTTCAGGTATATAATCCTTTAGTTTAGGCCTTTGAGCACAAATTACAGAGTCGATATTTACTATGTAATATCCTTTTGAGATAATTAAATCATTACATTTCTTAAGAAGAATTTTACTGTCAATGTTTTTGAAATTATTATCAGTATCAGGAAAGTGATAACCAATATCTCCCAAGGATAATGACCCTAATAAAGCATCACAAATTGCATGTATTAAAACATCTCCGTCAGAATGGGCAATAGTTCCTTTATCATGTTCAATCTTAATACCACCAAGCCAGAGCGATTCTCCGGTTTTAAGTGCGTGAACATCATAACCATTACCAATTCTTATGTTCGTCATTATTTCGGCTTCTTTTTACCCTGTTTGCGGAAATCATCAAGGTCGAATCCAAGGGTGAATCTTAATGTATTATCAAGAGGACTTGTCTTTTTCAAAGAATATATATATGAGAAGTCTAAAGAAAAGACATTCATTTTAAGTCCGGCACCAACAGTTAAAAATTGTCGTGACCCTTTATTTTTCCATTGATCTTCCTTTGCCTGGCTGTCAGTTCCTGATTCGTGAAAGTATCCAAGGCGAACTGCAAATTGATTACTATACCAATATTCCGCACCGAAGGAAAGAGTTACTTCCCTTAATTCTTCCTTTAACCCATTAGGAGCATCAGCAAAAGATATAAAAATACCTGCTATCGGACCAACTTCCTGGTTTCCAAGATGAGAAAGAATTGGTACTCCACTTGAAGTATCAATTACAGGTGAAGGTACAAGAAGTTTATTTAGGTCAATTGAAAAGGTCATTTTGTTGAATTTATCTAATTCAGTAGTATAAGCAGCACCAACTCTAAGATTGGTTGGAATAAAATCTTTAAAACTACCATTGTCATAAGATATTTTTGAGCCTATATTTGAAATATTTATACCGGAAGATATTACAGAGTTTTTTCTGTTTTTATATATCTTTTTTGTGTAAAGGAATGCAACATCTGCTGCAAAAGAACTACCGGCATTGAGATCTTCTGCAGATCCATTATAAATGTCAGATAGAATATATCGAAGAGCTACTGCCCCTGACCAATTTTCAGATAATTTTCTGCTATAGGCCATATCCAATGCAAATTCATTTGGATAAGCATTCCCGTTATTTTGACCGGCGTCATTATAAAGTTGCATTTCCCCAAGATTAAAATATCTTAAACTTCCACTAAGGGCTTGTTTATCGTCAAGCTGATGATACCCGGTTAAATATCCCAGATTCATGTCATCTACTAAATTGCGCAACCATGGGCTATATGATAATGCTATTCCGGATTTACTTTCGTTGAATACGAATTTTGCCGGATTCCAGTGCTGGGAGTTGATATCTGAACTTGTTGCAACTCCTACTTCACCCATTGATCCTGCTCTTGAATCAGGAGAAATCGATAAAAATGGTACAGCCGAGCTAACAACCAAAGCTCCGGTTGTGGATTGTCCTAAAGAAATATTGATTGTAGCTATAATTACTAGTAGTACAGTTAAGATTCGTCTCATGATTAAAATGTTCTTAAAATTTTAAAGTTTCCAAAAATAAGATAACGGATTTAATTTATTTATATTGTCATGAAAATTAATTCTTAAAATTTAAAAGAATTTTGCCAGATTTACTTGCACTAACATTTTTTTCGTTTTTAAGTTCAACTCTGTAAATCAAAATCTGGTCGGTATATACAGGGTAGTCAGTTTGATATATATCCCATCTAATTGTTAAATTAGTTCTGCCTGAAGAGTTTAATCTTTCGGTAATTTCATTTATTTTCTGGCCACGGAGATTATATATTTGAATAGAAGCATCAAACATTTCTCCAGGCAAGTTATGTGAAATCTGAAAATCCGTATAATAAGTAATTGGATTTGGAGAATTTTTTATCCCAGTTATTTTAAATCCATCTTCAACAATGAAATCTATTTCTTTTTCAGAAGAATTATTTTGAATATCCCATACCTTAACCCTTATTTTATGAGGACCTGGTTCTAATTCATTAAGTGGATATATAATTTTTCCAATTTGATAACTATTTGTTTCAGAAGAATAATAATCGTTAAGAATTATCTGATCTGAATAATTATCATCAAGAACTGCAATAATATCATGACCAATTCCTGCGCCAACTGTATTTATGCCACTTTCATCAAAAAGGTTAACTAAAAGGAGTGAATTTGTATTTACTACGTCATTTGAATTGAAATTTTCATTATTCAAATACAGGGCTATATCAGGTGGAACAGATTCTATTATAGGACTGGTGCTTGTTCCTCCAATTCCAATTTCAGAGCAGGAACCATTTGCATCATCCTTGCCATTTGATGCATAATAAAGTATTTTTCCTTTACCTGAGTTATAAGTTATATCTTTTGGAACAATAAAAGAAAATGCAAATTCCCCATTTTGAACTTGATTTACTCCTTTAAATATCACATTATTCTGAACAGGGTATTTTAAAATTAATCCTTCATCGTTGCCAAGAGTTCTGACAATTATTTCCTTGTCGAAGATTGTAGTTGTGACTTCACCATTAAAATCATTTATTCTCAATCCGTTATGGTCGATTATTTCTGCTTTTATATCAACTTTCTCAAGTGCACCAACGTTAATGTCGTTTTGGTCAGGATCCATACCATTGATGGATAATGTGCGAATTGAATATTTAGGGAAAGCCAGCTTAAGGGCAGGATCTGCAAAAAGTGAAAACTTGTGCTTGTTTATACCCTCAGATACGCCGTTTTTAGAATTTTTAAATATATCACCCAGTCTTAATTTTTCACCTTTTTCATCAAAGTTAAAGATATTCTGATAAAATACTTCGCTGATTTCCTGATTGTCTATAGCATAAACTACTCGGGTTGTTGTAAAAAGTCCAATTCCTCCTCCCGATGGATTCAATAATATTTCTTCTCCGGCTGAAACTTCATCCTGATCAAAACGACCGAACTGACATGTGGCAGTAACAAATATTGGCAGGAAAACATTATTGGTCCATGATTTAATATCGTTGGTTCCCAATACATCTTCATGAGCAAGGGAACTAGGGTTGGCATGTCCTATATAGTTTAATATCAATGTCCCTTCTTCAACTCTTCTGTTAATTGCTTCAGTAACATCAGGATATCTGTTACCACCTGAAGTTGAAACCTGCTTGTAAGAGTCGAAGTATATTTTATCTGCATAAAAACCCGGATAATTTTCAGAAATTAAATTAATTAAGTCCTCTGAATAAGTTGTAAAATTACTTTCCTCGTCATCTGCTATGAAACAAACAACATTCCTCCAATTCCCCAGTGATTTTGAAGAAGAATAATCAAAGATTTTGTTAATGGTTGACTGAGCTTCTTCTTTAGTCTTACAAGGAATTCTACCTACTCCAATATCCATATTTCCACTCAGTTCATATTCATCATCATCGAGAAATCCAAAATAATCATCAGATGTTAAGGTTTCAACTGGGTTTAATGAATTTACTGATTGATAGGTTGGAATGAAGTTAGATTTGTTTATATCAAATTTTCTGTTGTCATAAGATCCATCTCCCATTAATAAAAGGTATTTTAAAGGATTTTGAGAACCTGCTGATCTGGAATAAAACATTCTCATCATATTCCTTATTGCAGTTAAGTCGTTTGACCCTGAAGAAAATTCATTGAAAACTTCATTTGTTTTTACTACCAATACTTTCATATTGTCATTATCCCTATGGAACTGAGCTAATTCTTGTGAGGGAATTATAAAGTCAGGGTGAGTGACAATTATCATGTCGTGAGAAGGTTGACCATGTATATTTTGATTTGCAATGGCAACCGATTTAATTTTTGTTTCATCGGGAAAAGTAGCTGATAAGGGGTCAAAAGCAACAAAATTCCTTATTCCGCTACCTGAACTGAAAATATTAACAATGCCTGTCCCTGTATCTAAAGTATTAACAGATTCAGGTTTTAAAGGATTTGTTATATCCCAAATCAACATGTTCTTATTTTGAGTTTCAATAGAATATCCGGCAGAACCTATACTAAAAGCATCTTTATTTCTAAATGTAAACTGTTCTGAATTGAATACTAATTTGCACCTTACGTTAAGTGAAATATAATCAAGCCATGCTTCACCCCATTGATTATTTGTGTCAAAATAAACTTCTACCCTTGTAACATCTTTCGTTTTGAAAAACAAGGAATTTTTGTACTCCCGGGCGAAATGTGTCTCTTCATCCCTATATACCGGATAAAATATTGCAGTGTCAAGGGGGGTGTCATTTATTTTAACGTACAATCTTGATTTTTCAAATGATCGTCCAATAAAAGATAGAGAACCAGACGAAATAGTACCCGGAATAGCATTTGGAAAGTCAAATGAAAAAATCCTTTTACTCATTGAATTCAATTTTTCCCCATACCATGTTCTTCCTGAAAAAATCATATTTTGGATTTCTTTCTCAAGAAATTTTAGATCATCGTATTCTGCGAAATACTTTTCAGGAGTAATTGTCGAAATATTATTTACAGATGGAACCGGAGATTTCTCAAGGTCTGAAGTGATGAAGAAAAATGTAGTATCAGTAAAAGAATTCAAATAGTGAACAAATAAACCGGCAGTTTCATTGTATTTCCACTCTACATTACCGGGAGAATAAAAATAAACGCAATCATTTCCATTTTTATCTTTCTGGTGAATAACCGGAATTATTGAAAGATCGTCAGGATAATATGCTGAATTGCTTTTGGGTAATTCAAAACCCCCATTACCATAAATTGCAATGTTTGAAGGATTAGCAACCCCAAGTTCTTTAAGACGGGAATAGCTTATTTTGTGAATTCCTTGCTCGGTAGTTGAGATTTTATACCATTTTCCTGAAGATAAAACGGATTGCTGTTTAAATGATTTTTGAATTTTGTAATCAGAAAAATCCTTATCTGTTTTGGAGATCCTACTTGATTGCTTGACTTCTCCTGAAACAGTTAAGTGAAATAAAAAAAGTGAAATAAATACAATAAATATTTTTAGCATATATACTTTTTATATTAAAAACGTTTCCAAATATACTTTATTGCAAAGTAAAAAATTAAAGTATTTCTTTAAAATATATTAATTCAAAATGCGTTTTGATGAAAAGTTTTTATGCAGTTTTATTTTAATAATATAACTTTGCGCCTTGGAAAAAGATACTTATCAGAATTTTTAGTAATAAAGTAGTGATTAAGTACAATAAGTATTTAATCATTTTAGTTATATTTGTTGCAAATCATTGTAATAATTTGGAAAATGAGACAAATTTCATTTTTACTGATATTTTTGGTTCTGGTTTTTACTGGTTGTAAGCAGACTAAAAAAGCCACACCTCTAAAGTCAGCAGGACAAACTTCCCGTACAACAGGGTGGAGTTCAAGTGATATGGAAGTGTTCGGTTTTACAGATCCTAAATACATTGAACAAGAGACGGGACCAGGGTTAGTTCTGGTTCAGGGAGGTACTTTCACTATGGGAAGGATAGATGAAGATGTGATGAAAGATTGGAATAACCAACCTCGAAGAGTTACTATTGCCTCTTTTTATATGGATGAGACCGAAGTTACCAACTTCGATTATCGTCAATATCTGGCATGGTTAGTTCATGTTTATCCAAACAATCGTGAGAAATATAAAGCAGCTGTTCCTGATACAATTGTATGGAGAAGCGCTTTAGCTTACAATGAACCATATGTAAGCAACTATCTGCGTCACCCTTCTTATAGTAATTATCCTGTAGTTGGTGTTAACTGGATTCAGGCAACTGAATATTGCAAATGGAGGACCGACCGGGTTAATGAATATATTCTTGTTAAGAATGGATATCTTAGTGTAGATTCTACTCAGCGTAATGAAAAAGTCTTTACAACTGAAGGATACCTTAGCAATTATTATTTAGGAACAAATGAAGCAAATACTCAGGAAAGAGTTAGATGGGAAAATGGTTTGTTGCTTCCAAATTACAGGCTTCCAACCGAAGCAGAATGGGAATATGCAGCCCTTGGACTTATCGGCGAAGCCGACGGTG
>CAYUEI010000105.1:0-9433 GCA_964443445.1 uncultured Prolixibacteraceae bacterium
ATCGGGTTGATTTACCCAAGTTAAGCATGCTTATAACAGTAAATATCAATCCTGCTGAAAGGGAAACAATTGCAATTATGTGATTAATCTTAAGATCAGAACAACTTGTAAAATGATTGTTTAAAAATGAATAAAAAAAATACATCCAGGTTGAATACCCTGATATCTTACCCGTATAAAATAAAAACGGATTAATTGTAGGTTTACCAATAAGTTCCATATTGAATAATTTTAAGGATTTTAGTGCAATATAAAAAGATTTTTAATTTGCCGATGATGTCAAGGGGGATTTATAGCATTTGTAAAATAACAGTGAAAACTTTTTGTTTTCAGTATCATCCTGTTTAGTTGAAGATATGACTAATCAAACATTAATATTTAATCATCAATACTTATTTCTCAAGGTCGATGTAATATACTATTTGCTTTTCCTACTTTATTTTCAAACCAATATTTACTCGGAAATATCTGTTAAATATATCATTATGATTAGTATGCAACTTTTTGACACCTAATTTGTATTCCGGTTTTACAACTAATTCAAATCTTGAAATAGGAATTCGTAACCCGAGTCCGATGTATACCCCAAATGTATTTAGTAATCCGGCCTTTTCATTAATTTCAGTATTTTTATTACCCATACTACCATAAGGATAATAGTTGATCATTGTTCCTTTCCGGGTTGAGCTGACTACTATATCTGCAAATCCTCCTGTCTCAATAAAAACTTTTGTTTTTGATCCAATATTTACCCTGAGTCCCATTGGTATTGAAATACAATTGAGGTTATATGTTAAGTCTGTGGCATTAGCAAAATGACCTTCGTACATATTTTTTTTGAATTGGTTAGTTTGGTTATATTCTATTCCAAGAATGATATTTAACCTTTTGAAGGGAAAAAAAGAGTGACAGGCTCCAAATCCAAACCCATACATATCTTTAGTATTTTCATCTTTTACTGTTGTCCTGTTTAATGACAAATGGAACTCATCGAAAAAGATTGTTTTCGAATCCTGGCCATAAGACACAATGCCTGAAATGCAAATCAATCCTAATATTAATGCCCCATACTTCATTGACGTTTGACATTTGTTTATTCCAAAGTTATTTATTATCTTGTTCGATTGTTTTAAAATATTGAATTTAGAACAAGAAAATATTATTCCGGCGTTTGCTGAGCTATATAAATCAGATATAGAAGCTATCCTGGCAAAGCGCCACTTTAACGGAGCTGATTTATGGGCGACCCCAGACAAACGAATTTATAAAGGCTCACCATTTTCTACCCTTGAGAGTATTTTAATGCTAACTGAACTGATGCCGGCATCAGATCCTGTTTTTCATGATGCAGCTGAATTTATTTTCAGTCTTTGGAGAAAAAACGGCCGCTTTCAGGTAGCACCCAAGATGGCCATTTATCCATGCTATACTGCTGGTGTAGTAAGGGTATTGTGCCGACTTGGGTATAATGAAATCCTTAACAATTTAAAATAAACTTAAATCATGAAAAAGATTATTCTTATTACATTATTGACTTTTCTTTTGGCTATAAGCTCAAAGAGTCAGAATTATGTTTCTTTTCCTACCGGAAATGTTAACTGGAATGTATTTTATCGTGGAACATGTCAGGAAGCACCCCCTGATACAGTACTAATTCGATACGCTATTCACGGCGACACGATAATCAACAATGTTCTTTATTCAAAACTTTGTAAGGAAAGCGGAGATTTGAAAAATCCGGCTATCAATGGCATAGGAGGCATAAGGGAAAGCGGGAAAAAGATATACTATGTTGGGGCAACAATTATACTTCCCGGAGATGATGAAGAATTTTTGCTATACGATTTCACGGCTAATGTGGGAGATACTATAAAACATGATTCACGGGGAGGTTTTCATTCAGTTATATTGGGGATTGATTCAATATTAATAGGTGAAAGTTTCAGGAAGAGATATAAAGTTGACAATAATTGGAGTTATCATAATCCTGATTTCATTATTGAAGGTATAGGAAGTGTAAATAACGGTTTGTTAGGGCATATTTCCGATATACCAACTTGTGGTACTCATTACTGGGAACATATATGTTTCAGTGAAAACGGAATAGTTAAATATCTTAATCCGGCCTTCAGTGAGTGCTTCCCTCCTGAATTAAAATCAGGAATTGAGGAAATGGAAATTAATATCGACATTGAAATTTATCCTAATCCTTTTAACAATCAGATATTTATTAAAGCTAAAGGCTTTAACTCGGATTTATTCTTAAGGATGTTTGACATCAACGGAAAGATGTTGATTGAAAAGAAGATTAGTAGCGAAATTGTAGGCCTTGATTTCGTCTTCAGCAAAGGAATCTATAATGCTGTGATTGTTGACAAGAACGGGAAAGTCATAACTTCAAAAAAGCTGTTGAAAGAATAGATAGTATTGGATAAATACGTTTGTATAAAACACCAGCGTTTTAAGGGGCTTCGACGGGCTAATCCGCAGAGGGTGTGATTTGTATTGCTCCCAATGATCAATTATTATTTTACCTGAGGCATAATAAACAAAATGACACAGGCCAAAAAAATGCGAAGCATTTTCAACATAGCTAAGCTCAAACAGAAGACTCAGTAGTCAAAACATGAGTTTCATCGGTGATATTTATTAGGTTTTTTACGGCCCTACGGTTCTAAATTTGTAAAGTAAATGAATTGTATAATCCGTAAAAATTAATGATATGCTTAAAGGTTTTTATAATGTACCGGCTCCTAAAAATGAACCTGTGAAATCTTATGCTCCTGGTAGTATGGAAAGAAAAGAGCTAAAAGAAATGCTCCGGGTTATGCGTTCCGAGGAGAAAGATATTCCTATGTTCATTGGTGGCAAAGAGGTGATAACCAACAATAAAGTGAGAATATTTCCTCCACATGATATTCAGCATACATTGGGTTATTATTTTCAGGGTGATGAATCGCATGTAAGGCAGGCCATCGATGCTGCTTTGGAAGCAAAGGAAAAGTGGAACAACATGGAATGGAATCACAGAGCTTCGATATTTCTTAAGGCAGCCGACCTGATATCCGGTCCATATCGTGCGAAGATAAATGCTGCTACAATGCTTGGGCAATCAAAGAATGCCTATCAGGCAGAGATTGATTCTGCTTGTGAAATGGCCGACTTTCTAAGATTTGGTGTGCATTGTATGACAGAGATATATAAGATACAGCCCGAATCATCACCGGGAATTTGGAACTATAATGAGTTTCGTCCTCTAGAAGGATTTGTATATGCTCTTACACCCTTCAACTTTACATCGATAGCAGGAAATCTTCCTGCAGCACCTGCTATGATGGGGAATGTAGTAGTTTGGAAACCTTCTAAAACTGCAGTTTTTTCAGCTGCTGTGCTAATGGAGATATACAGAGAAGCCGGTCTTCCCGATGGAGTTATCAATCTGGTATTTGTTTCCGGACCTGCAGCTGCAAAAGTAGTGCTTAATCATCAGGACTTTGCCGGCATTCATTTTACCGGTTCAACGGGTGTATTTCAGGATATTTGGAAGACTATAGGTGAAAATATTCACCGCTATAAATCGTATCCGAGAATAGTTGGAGAAACGGGTGGAAAGGATTTTATATTTGCAGATCCGACTGCCAATGTAAAGAAGCTCGCAACAGCTTTTGTCAGAGGAGCATTTGAATATCAGGGACAAAAATGTTCAGCTGCTTCAAGGGCATATATACCTCAGTCTATTTGGGAAGAGTTCTGGGGCAGGGCTAAATCACAACTTGATGAGATAAAGGTTGGTCCTCCTGAAGATTTTACCAATTTTATGAATGCAGTTATCGATGAGAGTACTTTCGACAAGCTTAAGGGTTTCATTGAAGATGCAAAGCAAAATACTGATGCAGAAGTAATTTATGGAGGAGGATGTGACAAAACACAAGGTTATTTTATTGAACCGACTGTAATTCGTGTTACTGATCCTGAATATATAACTATGAAAGAAGAATTGTTCGGACCGGTAATAACAGTTTATGTTTATGAAGATTCAAAAATAGAAGAGGTGCTTGACACGCTCGATCGTACTTCTATATATGCCCTTACCGGAGCGATATTCTCAAGCGACAGATATAAAATTGAGAGTTTGTCACACAGGCTTGAAAATGCTGCAGGTAATTTCTATATTAACGATAAACCAACAGGAGCTGTCGTTGGTCAGCAACCATTTGGAGGTGCAAGGGGATCGGGTACCAATGATAAGGCCGGATCAGTTTTCAACTTTTTACGTTGGGTGTCGATACGTACTGTAAAAGAAACTTTTATTGCATCTGAATATTTTAGTTATCCTAATTTTCTTCCTGACGTGGAATGAGTAAAAGAAGATATTTTTAAAGCATATTAAAAACAATTTAATGACTTGAATAAAGCTGTGCAAAATTATTAGTTTTGTATCAGCTTATGGATTTTTATATGCTTTGAATGAAACAGCAGATACTCAGGTTTATAAATAAGTACAAGATTTATGTGGGCATAATTTTGTTTTTCCTTATTTGGATGCTCTTTTTTGATGAGTTCAACTGGATAAGGGTTAGCAAGGACAAAAGGCGGCTTAAGAACATGAAAAAGGAAGTTATCTTTCTGGAAGAGAAAATTGCTGCCGATAAAGCTCGTATTAAAGCTTTAAAAACTGATACTACTGCCCTGGAAAAGTTTGCCCGTGAAAAATATTTCATGAAGAAATCAAACGAAGAAATATTTATAATTATTGAAGAAGAATGAAGGTAAATCGGCTGACAATAACGCTTTTACTTTTATTTATGCTTTTATTGCATTGCAATTTTATTTATTCTCAGGATAAATCCCTTTCACCATTTTTCTACAGTTTCAACTATCGTACAGGGGAAAACAAGCCTCACCGGGAGGTTATTAAAAACCTTACATATCCTTATAGGGGTTTCGATCTTAAGATGGGATGGCAAACGGTTGGAAATCGCGATTGGCAGGTGGCCTACCGATATCCAAGTCTGGGAATAGGGGTCAATTGGAATACTTTTAATACTAAAATTCTTGGTGAACCTATAGCAGCATATTTCTTCACCAACTTTCCACAGATTACCACCGACTGGTTCAGAATTGACCTTGAGATTGATCTTGGGTTATCGTATGGGATTAATCCTTATAACCAATATACAAATCCGAAGAATATGGCTACAGGCTCAAGTTTGAATGCTATTTTCGGCATATATCTTGAACAATCATTTCATGTAACTCCGGTAGTCGATTTCTTTGCAAGTGAAGGATTGACACACTACTCCAACGGAGCAATAGGATGGCCTAATCTGGGATTGAACATACCTTCTCTTAAATTCGGATTCAGACATTATTATCAGAAACCCCAATATGTCAATAAAAAGAAGAAGATTGACTTCGACCGTACATTCCAGTTGAATACATATATAGGTTACGGTTCAAAGAAACTTTTTGCACCAATTCCAACATACCGGGAGTTTTTAATTTCCCCTTCGTTATATTACAGGATTGGATACAAACGAAGACTTGGGTTAGGATTTGAGATAGCTTATAATGAGTCAAAGCAGGGATTGAGGTTTTGGGATCCATATCCTCCGGAAGAGCTGATTACTTATGCAATTCATTTTTCACATGAATATCTTATTGAAAGGTTCACAATATTAACTCAGTTAGGTCTTTACCTTGGTGAATCGCCATCTGATTATAATATAAATGGTCATTATATTTACGAGAGACTGGGACTTGGTTATTATGTGTTTGATAATGTCAGACTTTCATTGTGTCTGAAAGCACATTATATAAAAGCCGAATTTGTTGAATTCGGATTAGTCTATGATATAAACTTCAAATAGTTATATTTTAATTTCTTATTATTTTAAAATCCATTTGTTTTATTGCGTAAATTTTATATATTGCTCATTGTAATCACTTTGCGATGGATTTAAACTTAGGCATATTCAAGATAAAGACAAACAATGTTTCGCCAAAGAAGGGGAGGATATTGATTGCAGAACCATTCCTGCCGGGCAGTTATTTCAACCGCTCCATAGTTTTGCTGGTCAACCATGATAAAGAGGGATCGGTCGGATTTATCCTTAATAAACCGGTGGACTTTCCGGTAGGAGGGTTTGAGGAGGTATTCCCCGGATTGAAAAGCACCCTTTATGTTGGTGGGCCTGTAAGTATCGATTCAGTTTATTACATTCATACACTTGGAGAAAGGATTCCCAACAGTATCCATGTATTTGAAAACTTATATTGGGGAGGTGACTTTGATACATTGAAGAACCTTGTTAACTCCGGAGAGGTTGATCCTGCAGAAGTCAGGTTTTTCCTTGGATATTCCGGGTGGGATAAAGGTCAGCTTAAAGAGGAGCTGGAAGAAGATTCATGGCTTGTTTCAGATATTTCAAGCAAGATGGTTATGGAAACAAATGAAGAGTTGTGGATTGAAATGGTCAAAAAGCTCGGCGGAAAATATTCTTTATGGGAAAACTACCCTGAGAACCCAAGTATGAATTAACAGTTAAGGTAATTTTTAACTATTCTTGCAATCAACAGATTCCTGTAATCGTCGAAGTAGCGTTGTTTGTCAATACCTCTGATTGAAAAAATTCCATAGCTACCAGCTGTAATTATTTCTTTCGAATCAAGTATTTCTTCAATAGCAATATGGTCTTTTTCTACAACAGGAAGGTTCATCATTTTAAGCTCATTAATAACAATATTTCTTAATATTCCCGGATAACAACCTGTTTGCATTGAAGGAGTGACAACGTGTTCATCTTCAATGAAAAATATATTGCCGGAATAGGCTTCAGTTACCGATAAATCCTCATTAAGAATTATAGAATCGTCAATATCACTGGATATCATTTCAGTTAGTACGAGCTTTCTGAATTCGGAATATACATTTGGCAGATTTATGGTTGTGCCTAATGGTTTAAGAATGCGATTGTTAATAAGGCATTTGTTGTTTATCTTACCTGTACTGAAAAGATAAGGATCAGGGTCATGATTTAGCGTATGGGTAGATTCACCGGTAATTATGTTTTTTGTGAAAGATATCTTTATTCGGGCTGTTTTGTATGCTCTTAGTTTTATAATAAGTTTTTTAACTTCATTTTTCAGCTCATTTCCTGAATCATCACCGGGTAATGTTGAGTTTATGCCATAAACATTCAAAAGGGTGCGTAACCTTCTTGTCGTTTCATAAGGAAATATAATTTCTGTACCATTGGTAAGGATTGTTTCTTCGAAACCAATAATAGAATTATCAGACATAAAATATGGGGTAATTTTATTGGTATTATCGGGCATTTATCGGAAATTATATATTTAGTGTAATATTTTAAAGAATAATTCTTTGTATAAATCATCCTGAGAAGAATTACCACTTTCAACACCTTTACTTTTAAGGTCGAATTCTCTGAGGAGAGATATAATCTGAACCAATTTGGCAGGATTGTAATTTTTCATAGCTCTCAGATAATCGTCAGCAAAGTAAGGAGAAACACCAATAGTTTTGACAACTCCGTTTTTAGTCTTATCTGACATTAAATGAGCTTTAAGGAGTTTGGTGAAATAAGGGAAAAGAGAACCTATTGTTTTTGGAATAGGGTTATTCTTAAGATTTTGGCAGTAATAATTAATGATCATATTGACTTTCAACACATTTTTGTCGCCAATAGCATTTTGAAGTTCAAAAGTATTATAGTCTTTACTTATACCAATGTTCTTTTCAATATCGGCAGGAGTAATAGTTTGTTCTTTAGGAATCAGAATCATCAGTTTGTCAAGTTCATTGCTTACCTTACTGATATCGGCACCAAGATATTCAGCAAGCATGGCAGTGCTTCGGGGGTCGATTTTGTATCCGTTTTCTGAACAGTAGTTATTAATCCAGGTTATCAAACTAGATTCATAAATCTTTGGTGAATCCATTAAAATACCAACACTATCTATTGTTTTAACCCATTTCTTCCTTTTATCCGGAGAACTATATTTATGACAGGCAACGAGAATGGTTGAGGGTACTATATTTTCAACATATTTCTCAAAGAATTCAGATATCTCTTCAAAATATTGAGCCTCTTTAATAATAACGACCTGATGGGAAGCCATCATTGGAAATCTTCTCACGATGGTCATCATATTGTTAAAAGTTGCATCCTTGCCGTATACTATAGTTAAATTGAAAGCTTTTTCACTTTCTGAAAGGACATTCTTTTCTATATAATCAGAAATGAGGTCAATATAATATGCCTCTTCACCCATAAGGAAATAAATAGGGTGGTAAATCTTTTTTGTAAGGTTTTTTATAATTTCAGAATGATTCATTCATCAAAGAATTTAAGGTGTTTTACAGATTGACCGTTATCGCGGAGCATAATCATGGCATCGATTCCTATATTCAGGTGGTCGTGAGCATATTTTTCAGTAACTGATTTATCGCTTTTCTCAGTTTTAACACCAGTAGAAATCATTGGTTGGTCGGAAACTAAAAGAAGTGCTCCGGTTGGAATTTCATTGGCAAATCCTGTAACAAAAATTGTTGCTGTTTCCATATCTATAGCCATTGCTCTTGTTTTGCTAAGATATTTTTTAAAACGGCTGTCATATTCCCAGACTCTCTTGTTGGTGGTAAAAACAACACCTGTATAATAATCGCGGTTATGTTCTTTTATTGCTGATGAAACTGCCCTTTGGAGACTAAAAGCCGGTAGTGCCGGAACTTCAGGAGGCAGATAATCATCCGAAGTACCATCGTGCCTGATAGCAGCAATTGGAAGAATAAGATCGCCAACTTCATTTTTGACTTTTAGTCCGCCGCATTTGCCAAGAAATAAAACAGCTTTGGGGAAAACTGCACTTAACAGATCCATTATTGTTGCAGCATTTGGGCTTCCCATTCCGAAGTTGAGGATGGTAATATTACCAGAAGTGGAACTTGGCATATTACGATCTTCACCATCAATGGGTGAATTCATTTTTTCTGCAAACATATCTACATAATGCTGAAAATTGGTAAGTAAAATATATTTCCCAAAATTTTCCAGTGACACACCTGTATACCGGGGCAACCAGTTGGCAACAATCTCTTCTTTTGTCTTCATTAGTAATTACGGTTGGTAATTATCAACAAAAATACAAATATTGGGGAAAGGCTTATGCTCATTTTTTATTAGTTTTGATCAAATTTGAAATATATGGGTTTTAATTTTCCCCGTTTGATATTTCCTGTTTCAAGCTTTAAGATCAGAGAAGAAAATGATAAGGTTTTGATTTTTGACGATTCAAGGAAAAAATATGTAATGCTTACACCTGAAGAATGGGTGAGACAGAATTGTCTGCATTTTCTCAGGGATCATAAAAATTTCCCTATAAGTATACTGGCTGTGGAGAAGGGTTTTAA
>CAYUEI010000106.1:0-9328 GCA_964443445.1 uncultured Prolixibacteraceae bacterium
GTTGATATTATATTACCTGCAAATGCTGAAATTAAAGTCGAATTAAATCAAAAGGTAACCGGAACTCTTACAATCCTTGCCAATTTAAAGTAATGAGCAAACAAACTAAAAAATGGTACTCTTTTGTACCTAATTTATTCACTTCTTCTAATTTATTGTGCGGAGTTGCTGCAACTTATTTTTCCCTGAATGGAAAAATACAAATGGCATTCATTCTTATTATTATAGCTGCCTTTTTTGATTTTATAGACGGATTGACTGCCCGCGCTCTTAAAGTGAGCGGCGAATTAGGAAAACAATTAGATTCACTTGCTGATGTCATTTCTTTTGGAATGGTGCCGGGAGCAATGTTATTTTGGCTGCAAACAACTCATATACCAGGTTTTAATATTTCTTCAAATCTTTCATTCCTGCAATTATTGACTCTTTTAAGTACTGCTTTAATACCTCTTTTTTCTGCTTTAAGACTTGCCAAATTCAATATCGACGAGAGACAACACGATGAATTTTATGGTCTGCCAACTCCGGCAAACGCCTTATTTATTGCTTCATTATCCTGGACACTTGTTTACAAACAGGAAAGTATATTGTCTTCATTTAATAATCCACTAATATTAGTGATTGTCACTTTGCTCTTTTCTTTTTTATTGATTTCAGAAATCCGCTTATTCGCATTTAAGTTTTCTGACTATACCTGGAAAACAAATAAATTAAAATATATTTTCATATTCATTTCATTAATTATTTTACTTTTTACAGGCATTACTGGTATAACAGCAATTATATTACTTTATATTATTTTATCTGTTTTTTATAACATATTCAAAAAGAAATAAATGTAAATATTAAATTAGCTGTCATATTCAAAAGTGAATATTTTAACGCTATTTAATATGGGTAAATTCATTCTTCTCACTGCTGTTTTTCTTTTACCATTTATTGTTAAATCTCAGGATACCATAATCAACCGCAACACAAGAGATACAATCATATACTATTTTAGATATGATGATCTGATAAAATATATCCCGGGTAATAAAGAACCTGATTCCCATTGGTTTAAAAATGAATTTGACGATTCATCCTGGCTAATTGATACAGCAGTAATTGGATTCGGATATGGAGAAAGCCGTTACACGCAAGTTTATCCTCAACCAAAATCTATTTATACAAGATTTTCTTTTAATATTAAGGCCAAAGAAACTATAACTAAAATGAATCTGGTTACAGATTTTGACGATGGTTATATTGCTTATTTAAACGGAATTGAAATTGCCAGAGTAAATATAGATAAATCTATAAAATACCCTCCTTTCGATGCTGTCGCAAATCGTTCTCACTTTTCAGAGTATGTAGCAGAAATAACAAGCCCGGTGCTTGGAATACATTTGGATTCTGCACTCCTGTCAAATTGTCTTGTAAATGGTAAAAATACAATTGCTATCCATTTATTAAATGATGGCATAGGTAATAATTCATTACTTATTACGGAGTTAATGGATATAAGCCATATTAATAAAAAGTCAGAACAGTTTTTCTTTAATTCTGATTTGCGGTATAAATGCCTGGTAGATATCGATTCAACTAATATTCCGATTGTTTCTGTTGAAACTGATTTATATGGAATACCTTACAATAAAACATGGACAACTGCTCACTTGAAAATCATTAACAATCAGGGTGATAAATTCAATAAATTAACAGATCCTTCAAATGAATATAATGGATTAATTTCTATTAAATTAAGAGGACAGTCTTCCCGCGATTTTGCCAAGCAATCATATCGTTTTGAATTAATCAATGAAGATTTATCAGATACCAGCATATCAATTATGGGAATGCCTGAAGAAAGTGACTGGATTCTTTCCGGCCCCTTTGCAGATAAAAGTTTAATCAGAAATAAATTTGTTTATGATCTTGCTTCCAAAATGGGACAATATGCTCCCCGTTCCCGTTTCTGTGAATTGGTTTTAAACGGCCAACCTGTTGGGTTATATCTCCTGACTGAAGAAATTAAGAGAGATAAAAACAGGGTTAATATTTCAAAATTAGATGAAAATGATTTTACCGGCAATGATGTAACTGGTGGATATCTCTTCAAGTATGATAAGACTCCTCATCCAACCGGTTCTTTTATAAAAGGTAGAGAAATAGTTTATCCAGATCCTGAACTTTTGTTACCAGAGCAAAGCTATTACATAAAACGATTCTTTACTAAATATGATTCTTTACTGATGAAAACCAACGATTTTGCTGATCCAAATAAGGGTTTTAGAAAATACGCCAGTGATTCATCTCTTGTCGATTTTTTTATTATCAATGAAATAACAAAGAATGCCGACTCATATTTAACCAGTACTTATATGTATAAAGACAGGGACGATATTGACGGAAGAATGAAATTTGGTCCTGTATGGGATTATGACTTAGCCTTTGGAAATACAACATTTCAAAATGGCAATATTGTTGAAGGCTGGCAATTTGAATACAACTATAATGTGATGAACACTACGAGATATTTTCAGGATATTGTTTTTGTAAAGCTTTTTCAAAAAAGATGGTATGAATTAAGAAAACAAACATATAGCAATGACTCAATTTTTAATTTCTTAAATGAGTTGATTAATCAGATTGAAGCCTCACAAAAGCGCAATTTCAAAATATGGCCGGTTATTGATCAGACAATTTTCTATCCCGGATATTATACTGACAGCTATGAAAATGAAATATCAACTTTGAAAGAATTTCTTACAAAAAGACTTGAATGGATTGATAATAACATTGATAATATATACTATCCGTTAGTCAAAGTAAATAATGATCAATTGTCCTCCCTTTACAATTTTACTTGTAAAATGTATCCTAATCCTTTTTCTGAAAGCTTCACTTTAAGTATTAATATAGAAGAAAATAGCACAATAAATGGTCAAATTTATGATATAAACGGCAGATTGCGTTTCCAACAAACAATTGAGAATATTTCAGGATATAATGAAATAAACTTTGATAATCCTGAGATCTCAAAACTTGAAAACGGAATTTATTTTATCAGATTATTTATCGATAACACCCAGATTAATTCATTTAAACTAATTAAACATTAATATCTGGGTTAAACTGACTCAAAGTGCCTTATATCTGATTATTCTGATTTGCAAAAAATATTACCTTTGCAGTCAAATTATTTTAACATGAGTATTTCTGGCAGATATGATCAACGGGGTGTTTCAGCTTCCAAAGAAGACGTACATAATGCTATAAAAAATATAGACAAAGGTCTTTTTCCCAAAGCCTTTTGTAAAATCGTTCCTGACTTTCTGGGAGGTGATCCTGAATATTGTAACATTATGCATGCCGACGGTGCAGGAACTAAATCTTCGCTAGCCTATATATACTGGAAAGAAACAGGAGATCTTTCCGTTTGGAAAGGTATTGCTCAGGATGCTTTAATAATGAATATTGATGACCTGATTTGTGTTGGAGCCTGTGAAAATATTCTCTTATCATCTACTATCGGCCGCAATAAGAATAAAATTCCAGGTGAAGTCATTGCAGAAATTATCAATTCCACTACTGAACTGTGCAACGAATTATCTCAACTTGGTATTAATATAATCCCCACCGGTGGAGAAACTGCTGATGTTGGTGATCTCGTCAGGACTATAATTGTTGATTCAACAGTTACCTGCAGAATGAAACGTTCAGATGTTATTGACGCTTCAAATATTAAAGAGGGTGACGTAATTATCGGATTATCTTCAAGCGGAAAAGCTACTTATGAAAACTCATACAACGGAGGTATGGGTAGCAATGGCCTTACATCTGCCCGCCATGATGTCTTTGAAAAATATCTTTCAGCTAAATATCCTGAAAGCTACGACCCCGAAGTCCCTGATGAATTGATATATTCAGGAAGCTATAAACTTACTCAAGTTATTGAAAATCTCAATATTGATGCAGGCCGATTAGTATTATCCCCTACTCGCACCTACGCACCCGTAGTGAAAAAAATTCTCGATCTTTATAGGAAAAATATAGACGGAATAATTCATTGCTCAGGAGGCGCCCAAACTAAAGTCCTTCATTTCGTAAACAACGTACACGTAATTAAAGATAACCTTTTCCCTGTCCCTCCGCTTTTTGATATTATCCAGAAAGAATCAAAAACTGACTGGAAAGAAATGTATAAGGTTTTTAATATGGGCCACCGTTTAGAAATTTATATTGAACCTCAATACGCAGAACATATTATCGAAATTTCCGAATCATTCAATATAGATGCTCAAATTATTGGAAGAGTAGAAAAAAGTGAAAGGAAAAGACTTACAATTAAATCAGAAAAAGGAGTTTTTGAATATTGATATAAAACCAAATGGCAGATAATAATTTACTCGAAAAATTCGAAAATATAAGATACCGTTTTGATGAAGTTTCTCATCAGATTACAGATCCTAACGCTACCAGCGACATGAAAAGGTATGTGAAACTTAATCAGGAATACAGAAGACTTGAAGATCTTGTTAATACCTTCCGGGAATATAAAAACATTATCGATAATATTAATTCTACCAAAGAATTACTATCAACTGAAACTGATGAAGAAATGCGGGAATTGGCTAAAGAAGAACTCTCACTGCTTGAAAGTAAAGTTGAACCTAAAGAACAGGAAATTAAAATATTACTTGTTCCTGCTGATCCTGAAGACAATAAAAACGCAATCCTTGAAGTCCGGGCTGGAACAGGTGGAGATGAAGCAAGCATATTTGCCGGCGATCTTTTCAGAATGTATTCGAAATTCTGTGAACGTAAGGGCTGGAGATTAGAGGTTACCAACTCTAATGAAGGTACTGCTGGAGGGTATAAAGAAATTGTTGCTAAAGTTACCGGAGATGGTGTTTACGGAATTCTAAAATATGAATCCGGAGTACACCGTGTACAACGCGTTCCTCAGACTGAAACACAGGGCAGGGTTCACACCTCAGCTGCTTCCGTTGCTGTTCTTCCTGAAGCTGAAGAGTTTGACGTTGAACTTAAGGAAAGCGACATCAGAAAAGATACTTATTGTTCTTCCGGTCCCGGAGGTCAAAGCGTAAACACAACTTATTCAGCTATCAGGCTTACTCATATCCCAACCGGAATTGTAGTTACTTGTCAGGATGAAAAATCTCAGCTCAAAAACCTTGCAAAAGCAATGACTGAGCTTAGAACCCGTATCTACAATATGGAATATCAGAAATATATCGACGAGATTGCTTCAAAAAGAAAAACAATGGTTTCTACCGGTGACAGATCAGCAAAAATCAGAACTTATAACTGGCCTCAAGGAAGAGTTACTGACCATCGCATAGGACTGACCTTATACAATTTACCGGCTATTATTGATGGTGATATTGAAGAAATAATTGAAAAATTACAAATTGAAGAAAACGCTGAAAAACTAAAAGAGAGTGAGATTTAATAATCTCACTCTTCAATAACTCCTTCTTCTTCTGAAGGTTCTTCTATCGCGTCTTCACTTTCAGAATCTATTTCATCAGACGGCATTTCTTCATCTCCTGATATTATTCCATCATCCTCGGGAGATATTATCTCGCTTTGATTCGCTTTATTCTCAAGATCAAAAACACTAGACTCTATTATCACTGTTATTTCAGACAGTTTCGCTGCCTTTTCATTCTTTTTCAATTCCTTATATGGCGACTCATAAATACGGGTAAATTTTCCCATATGCCCCGACATTAATCTAATATGCTGCGAAAATTCAATCACTTCAGAATATTTTAAATCTACTCCCTTGCCTGCTACTATTCCAATTAGATTTGCGTCCATATCAAAAACCGGAGATCCTATCATACCAAACCTGAATGACATCTCCAACACTCTGTCATTTGCGCTTGAAGAAGAAGAATTGGGTAATACCTTCCCATAAAAAATTTCCGGTTTTGTTAATATCCCTGCAGTTGCATTTGGGTAACCAACCGAAAAAGCATTCGCTTCACTTACCGACTTTGTTTCTTTATATCCAAAGGGCAACTCGCTAAAAGCTTTAAATAATGAATCTTCCACTTGCAGAACCGCCAGATTAATATCTTCTTCTGCTCTTACTAATTTAGCAGGCAAAACAAACTTCTGACCTTTTATCTCTCCTTTTACCCTGATACTTTTTGCATCAGCTATAGCATCGTAGGTCGTTAATATTTTCCCATTGGTGGAGATAAAGAAACCTGTACACTTTCCTAACCACTTGTCAGTATAAAACTCAGAATCAGGCTTCATAGGATACTTAAATAGTATGTCCGAAAATCTGGCATTTCCCTTGCTTCTTGCAACAAGACCTATCTGGTTTCCCTGAAACTCAGGTAAAGGAATCACAGTTTCGATTTTTTGATTAATCTCAAAAATCAAACTCTTGCCATTACTGGATATCTTTATTTCATTTATGTCATCTTGCTTTTTTTGAAAAGGCTTTCTGCCATCTGTAATTGGAAAATATTCCCCATTTTTATAGTATAAAATTGAAAAATACTCAGACTGAGATATTTCAATTAAGTAATAATTTTCAGGATCTTTCCATCCAACTACAACTCCCTGTTTTACAGTATTTCTTTTCTTGGGAATATGAACAACGTATACAAAAGGATTGTTTATGTCTATCTCTACCGGAGGATTATAAATAGCCGTAGAAATTTCTTTCTGATTGTGTATTATCATTTCTCCTGATTCAAAAGAAGCGCTATCATATTCCCAACACCTGGAATCAGCATCAAACTGATCAATCCATGTATTAGCGCAATCTCCGGTAGGATCACAAGTCGTACTAAAAATCACCTGACCCATACTTTTAATACTGTACGAACTTAGATTTCCCGCTTCATTCAACAAATAAACTGAACCGTTGTAACAACCTTCACCCTGAGTTATCTCCCCTCTGATTATTCCCTTTAAAACATTATCAACGAAATACTGAAAGAAATAATTAGAATCAGTTACTACTTCACCATTTTGATAATAACTCATCCGAGCAAGCCTTCCCGATGTATCGTATATCGACCTCCATCCATTTCTTATCTGTGAATAACCCGACAAGAAAGCAAACATGACTATTATTAAGACTACTACTTTTCGCATGAAATAAATATCCTGATTTTTATTCAAGTTAATAAGATTTTTCTATTCAGAGATTTAAAGTTCAAAATATTTTATCTGTAATCTTTCATTATTTCTTTTAAAAACTCGCCTGCAATTTCAGATGCTATTACAATCTTTGCCGGATCTATTGAAACATTATTCAAATATTGCATTTTTATGTAATCCCCGTTATAAAACTCAGGCACTATACCACATAACAAAAATCCTGCCTCATTTAGCTTTTTTGACAATACTGCTGAACCGGGATTTGAAACAGGCATCTCAAGATAAATGGTATCAATTTTTTTAAGACAAAATTCCTTCAACTGATGCATTATCAATCCAAAGGCATCCTTCCCAATTGTTTTTAAAGATATCAATGCCACATTAAAATCAGTTTTCACTTTACTGCTCATCAATGTGTTATCATCTAATTCAGGCATTTTAAATTTAGAATCAACAAGTATTATTTCTCTGTTAAGACCTGCCCTATCATATATCTTCTTAAGAATCGGATAAAACTTTTTATTCAGATATACTATCCGATGAGGCTCTTTGTTTGTCCTGAGATAAAACAATACAACAGATTGTTTCTGCTCACTTACTTCATTACCAATCTTTTTGAATGTAAGTTTTTCACTTGCATAAGCCAGCATTATACCTGTTTCATTTGCCCCAAGGGAAATATTCCCCTGCTGAGTAAAAGGATGAATAGTAACTGCTTCACTATAAATACCGTACATGCCATTATTAATTCCATAATCACGCAAGAAGTATTTCATATCCTTAAATAGCTTATGCCCCCTGTAACGCGGATCAACCATAGCTGCACCTGAATCAGCAACTACATCGCCGGCAACCTCAAAAAATAAAGTCAAACTCCCTACTATTTCACCTTCAATATTAACGGCAACAGCTGAAACCATTAACTTATTCTCTATCAACTCTCTGATCTTTTCCGGATAATAGAAAATTGAAACATATGTGTAACCATAAACTCTATAAGCAAGACGAGATAACATCTCAGCATCATCCGGAGTAATTAATCTTATAAAGGGTTTATCCTCTGCCACATCACTGTTTTCTCCCTCAATTCTGAGTTTATCTTCCTGACTCAGAATATTTGAAATACTCTCTTCAGGAAGATATTTTATCATTTCAAGCCTTTTGCCTTCATTCCCCAGATTAATGAAATTAAATTCATCGGCAAGGTTTTTAATCAATAAAATACCAAGCGAACTCTTCTCCTGAGATTCAATTCGCTTTAAATCAACTGGAATCCCTTTGTCCTCAACAGAAATAACAAACTCTCCCGGCCGATATAACAACCTGATATCGATTAATCCTGGTTCATCTTGTTCAAAGGAATTTTCAATAGTGCTTAAAACAGCCTCTTCGGTAATCAACTCTATTTTCTGCAGCTCGCTATCTTTAAATCCAAACAAACCTGCATTAAAGACAACAAAGCTTTGAGCCAAGGGAATAAAATCCTTATCTGATAATATCGTAAGCTTTGAAATTAATCCTTCCTGAATTATTTTTTTGCTAATCATTTGTTTTAGTTATAAGCATTATAAGCTGAAGGTTATCACCTCTAATTTATGAATAATTAATTATAGTTCAAATTATTGCTACAATAAAATAAATTATTGCTAAAGCTAATTATTGATATTTGCTAAAGCTGGCGCATCCTTAGCAAATATGTACCAAAGAGCTATCAAACACCATAAGAAATTTTGTTTATGGTATTTGATAGCTCTTTTCTTATAATCTTTAAGCTTTTTACTTACAATGGAATTCCTGCAAAAGAGTCAGTATTATTAAATCTTCAAAATTGATATCCAATATTTACTATCTTTCTTTGTAATTGCTTAAACTTTTATTTTTACTATTTGTTTATCAAAACAAAGATAAATTCATTCAATTTCACATATTTTAAACCTTCTCTAATTTATGTTTGATTTAGATTTAATCCGGAAAGTATACAATAGCTGCAAAGAAAGAGTAGATAATGCCCGTGGAATACTTGGCAAACCCCTTTCTCTGACTGAAAAAATTCTTTATTCTCACCTTTACGAAACAACTAATTTTCAACTCTTTAAAAGAGGCATCGACTATGTCGATTTTGCTCCCGACAGAGTAGCCATGCAGGATGCAACTGCTCAAATGGCTCTGCTTCAGTTTATGCAGGCAGGTAAAA
>CAYUEI010000107.1:0-9080 GCA_964443445.1 uncultured Prolixibacteraceae bacterium
TTAATTTAAAAAGAATTTCTGAAGGTAAAGATCCGGCTAATTCAATCTGGCCTTGGTCTCCCGGGTATAAGCCAAGAATGCCCAAACTCAATGAAATGTACGGTGTAAGTAATTCAGCTGTAATATCAGCAGTTGATCTTATTCAGGGAATTGGTGTTTATGCTGGCATGAATGTAATTAAAGTTGAAGGTGCAACGGGATTATACAATACAAATTATGAGGGTAAGGCTAAGGCTGCAATTGATGCATTAAAAGGGGGAACTGATTTCGTATACCTTCATATTGAAGCTAGCGATGAAGCAGGTCATGAAGGTGATGCTATTCTTAAAACAAAAACTATAGAGTATTTGGATTCAAGAATATTAAAACCAATTTGGGAATCTGCTAAAAATTTGAACGAACCTTTAGCTATTGCCATTTTGCCTGATCATCCTACTCCTTGCAGCAAAAGAACTCATACCCATGATCCTGTCCCTTTTATTATTTACAAGCCGGGAGAAGATGGTGATGGAGTTTGCGCTTATGATGAGGAAAGCGCCAAGAAAGGTTCTTTGGGCCTGATTAAAGGGAATGAGTTTATAAAGGCCTTTTTAAGTCTATAATATTTATTTTAAAATGGGTAATGAAAAATAGAAAGTTGAACCTTTTCCGGGTTCGCTTTCTACCCATATTTTTCCATGGTTTTTTTCAATAAATTCTTTACAGATATTTAATCCTAATCCACTTCCTTTTTCTCCGTTTGTGCCATCAATAGATTGTTTTTCCGATAATTTAAATAGTTTTTCCAATGTTTGATTTGACATCCCTATGCCAAAGTCTTTAACAAACAATATATAATTGGTATTTTCTGTTTTACCTCCTATAATTATTACACTCTCAGGCTTTGAAAACTTTATGGCATTTGAAATGAGGTTTCTGAAAACCGTTTTAATTGAACTCGAATCAGCCATTACAAATGTTCCATTTTCCAATTCGTTTACCAATGAAATATTTTTATTTATAGCCTGTTGATAATGATTTATTATCTCACTTTGTGCTAAGTCATAAATATTTTGAGGTTCAAAGGAAAAGGTGATTTTTTTAATCTGAGATCTTGCCCAAACTAAAAGATCTTCAAGTAGAAAAAGTGTTGCGTTTGCTGAGTTTGCAGTAGACTCAATTATCTCCTTTTGTTGTTCTTTTGTATACAAATCAAAATTATCTTTCATTAATTCTGTGAGTTGGACTATCGAACTGACCGGATTTTTTAAATCATGCGCTATTATGTTGAAGAATTTATTTTTTACTTCATTTGCATTTTCGAGTTCTTCTTTTTGACTAGTTACCTCTGATGTTCTTTCTTTTACTATTGCTTCAAGCTTTTTCTTTTCTTTTATATAATTATAATCTTTGAGCCTGTTGTAAATGAGGATTGCTGAAACAACAAATGCGATTATCAAAAACCTGAATAAACTAGTTTTCCAAAAAGGGGGTAGAATTGAAATATGTAAAATGGTTTCGTTGTTACTCCACATCCCATGGTCATTTGAAACTTTAATTATAAAATCATATTCTCCTGGACTTAGATTTGAATAAGTTATACTGTTTTTGTTAAAAGGGACAGTTATCCATTCGTCATTTAAACCTTTTAGCTTATAAGAAAATTCTCTTATAGTCTGACTGTAATAAATCATTGAAGAGAAATCTATAGTAATAAAGTTCATATTATGATTTAACGTTATAGAATCGCAATAACTTATCGTCTTGCCATTTAGTATTTTATCTTCATTTTCAATTTTCTTTTCAAAGATTCTTAAATCTGTAATGACTACACTATTTGGATTACTATTAGTCAGAATATCAAAAGGCATTAAGTATTGGATACCCTGCTGCCCACCAATGAATATTTTATTTGTTTCTTTTAAAAAGCAGGATGCTAAATGTTCTATGCCAGAAAATAACCCATCGTAAAATGTTATTTCAGTATAGTTTTTGAAGCTAATATCTGTTTTTATTATTTTTTGTTCTGTAATAATCCAAATGTTGTTTTCTGAATCTTCAAATATTGATTTGATATGTAATTTATCGAGGCCTATATTTTTACCAACTTTTTTTATTGTATAGTTGTCCTTATCAATTGAACAAACACCATCTTCATTTGTGCAGATAAGTATTTGGCCATTATGTAATTTTGTGATTATATCAACCTGATTACTTGAAAATTTTTCATTAGTCTCATCTGTAAGTAAATGAGCTTTCATTTCAGAAGTTCTTATATTATATGTAACTACCCCGTTCTTATATGTGGCTAACCATATTATATCACCATCATACAAAAGGTTTAAAGTGGAGAAATCACTTTGCCAGGCTTCTGTAATTTTAACTAAATTTTTCCCATTCTTATCGCTTACTATTAGTCCTTGAGACCATGGAGTAACAAAAATTAATGAATCATTACTTGTAATGCCATGAACTGCACTTGCAAATGGGAAAGTAATTTCAATTTTTGTTTTAAACGAATTTAGGTCAATGCTTTTTAGTCGATTTGAATGCGAACCATATAAAATCTTGTTATTTCTTTCTTCATAATAGACTCTGTAAATATTATCTTCTTCTGTAATAACCTCTTTTAATTTTTTTGTTTTATCATTATATATGAAAATTTTATGATTAGATGTGCCAATTATTATTTCATTTGGCTTGCCTTTTGTCATTGAAAGTATCTGAACCTTACTAAGTTCTTTAAGTTCCGGGTCATCTTTGTATAAATACTTAACAATTTTTGGAGATATATTGAACCTAAAGAAACCTTGATTCATAGTTCCAACCCATATATTATCATTTTCAGATAGAAGACAGTTTATCTGATTTGACGGAATGTTGTGCAATTCTGAAGTTACTTTATATGTTTCTATTATTCTATAATCCGAAGAAAAATGTATAATCTGATTGAAATGATCTACAATCCAAATATCACCATTATTATCCTTTTCTATATTGGTAATTACATTACTTTCAAAATGTTTATTTCCTTCCCAAGGACTAAATGAATCATTATGTTTAGAGTAAACAAGGGCTTTAGTACCCCATGTTCCAATTAATATTTTGTCAATATCAAGTATTAAAAAGTCGTTTAAGCTTGATATATAGTTATTTTCTGAATCATAGAGGTAAAACTTTTTTTCTTTTGTCGTTATGTTATATTTAAGTAAGCCACTATATGAAAAACTCATCCAAATGTTATCGTCAGAGTCAAAAAAAATCTTATTTATAATTTTATAATTTAATTCGGGTAGATTAATAAAATCACTAAAATCATAATTATTGAATTTTTCTGTTTGAGTATTGAAATGTTTTAATCCATATTCAGTTCCAAGCCAAATATCTCCATTACGATCTTCAGCCAAGCTGTATATATAGTTAGATTGATTTTTATTTTTTTCATCTGTATTATTGAAGTGTAGTTTGAATTTCCCTGATTTAGGATCATAACTGTTTAGGCCGTTTGATGTTGCAATCCATAAAATACCCTTTTTATCAAATTTTATTGCATTAACATAATTGCTTGACAAGGAATTTGAATTATTTTCTTCATGAAAGAACTGTTTGAATTGGTATCCATCCCACCTATTTAGCCCTTTAGTTGTAGCAAACCACATGAATCCCTTATCATCCTTAGCGATATCCGATACATAAAGAAATGAGAGTCCTATCTGTTGAGTTCGGTCATAAATTACTTCAGCAGAGTTCAATCTGTTGGCATATAGTAATGTAATCAACAATAAAAACAGAATACTTCTATTTCTTTTAATTTTCATAATTTCTCTTAATCACTTATCTAATTTACGAGAATTTAAGAACTGTGACTTTAATTTATTGATAAAAATAAAATTATTTGCAGAATTAGTGTAAACAAATATGATGTATAAATCTTTTATAATGATGGTTGATTATTTTTAATGATTAAATTTGCAATCCAATATGAAAATATTAAAACATAATCTCTTGCAGAATAGGTTTTTTAAACCATTTTTGCTCCTTAAACAACATATCTAATGAAATACTACAGTACAAAAAAATCTGTTCCAGAAGTTGGATTAAAGCTGGCAGTAACTAAAGGTCTGGCTGAAGATAACGGTTTGTTTATGCCTGAAAGAATAAATAAATTTGATCCATCTTTCTTTTTAAATATTGAAAATCTTTCATTTCAGGAAATATCTTATTTAGTAGCAGAGAAATTTTTTGGAGAAGATATTGAAAATGACAAACTGAAAGAAATTGTCTATGACACACTTTCATTTGATTGCCCCGTTATAAATGTAACTGATAATATTTATTCTCTTGAATTATTTCATGGGCCTACTTTGGCTTTCAAAGATGTAGGTGCTAGATTCATGGCTCGACTCCTTGGATATTTTCTTGAAGATAATGATCAACTTGTGAATGTATTGGTAGCTACTTCTGGTGATACAGGCAGTGCTGTCGCTAACGGATTTCTTGGAGTTAATGGAATACATGTTTATGTTTTGTACCCTAAAGGAAAAGTAAGTGCTATTCAGGAATCCCAGTTTACAACTCTTGGTAAGAATATTACTGCAATTGAAATTGATGGCTCATTTGACGACTGTCAGCGCTTGGTTAAGTCTGCTTTTCTTGATAAGAACTTGAATGAAAAGATGGTTCTTACCTCCGCTAATTCTATTAATGTCGCTCGTTTTCTGCCTCAGGCATTTTATTATTTTAATGCATTTGCCAGATTAAAAGACAAAAACAAACAACTAATAATCTCAGTTCCAAGTGGAAATTTTGGAAATCTTACTGCTGGATTATTCGCCAAAAGAATGGGACTTCCTGTTCATAAATTCATAGCAGCTAATAATGAAAATGATATCGTTTTTAATTATTTAAAAACCGGAGAATATAAGCCACGAGCTTCAGTCCAAACACTTGCTAATGCTATGGATGTTGGTGATCCAAGTAATTTTGTAAGGATTCTCGATATGTATAATGATGACTATATGGCGATATCAAATGATATCGAGGGATATCGCTTTTCAGATATTCAAATTAGGGAAGCAATTAAAAGGGTTTATAACGATTTCAAATATTTATTAGATCCTCATGGAGCATGTGGATTTTTATCACTTGAAGATTATCTTATCAATAATCAAGTTGGAATATTTCTAGAAACAGCTCACCCGGCTAAGTTTACAGAAACAGTAGAAGATATAGTAGGGAAAAATAATGTTCCATTACCTGATAAACTTGCTGAATTCATGAAAGGGCAGAAGCAAAGTATTAATTTAGGTATAGACTTCGAAGGATTTAAAGAATATCTCTTAAAGCGATAATAAAAAAAAGGCTGACATAAATTGTCAGCCTTTTTTTTTATCTTTTTTCAATTATAAAGTCTGGAAATCAGGTTAATAAAACTTGTATCTTTTATCAACTATTTCAGTGTTTTCTTTAATAGTTTCAAAAGCCTGATAACTTGCCCTGTAATTTAGTGTCTGATAAAGATTAACTTTTTCAGCTTCTATGTTACCTGTTGTTGAACCAGTCTTGCTTGTTAGTTGTATCATATATACACCATTTCTGCCTGTAATAGGATTTGAAACTTCATTGACTTCTAATGCGGATACTGCTCCGTTTACAGCAGGCTCATAACCTATTGCATTTACAGAACCAAAAGCTAATCTGAAACCACTTGCTTCTTCTACCTGTAAACCTAAAGATGAGGCAGTTGATTCTATTGAAGAACTCTTTGCATTTTTGTATCTTTCAAATAATTTTTCTTGTTTCTTTTCCTTAATTACAGCAAGCTCAACTGTTGCTTTAACCTTGGCATACTCTTGAATTCCTTCTTCTTCTGCTGAAACTAATGCAGCTACAACAAATTTGTTTTCCAATTCAAAAACAGGTGAACGATCACTTCCAATAATTAATTCTCCGGCTTTTGCTTCTGTAAAGGCTGGACGAATTATCGCTCTGGCTGCACCAATGCCTGCTATTGTTCGGTCATTTTCACTTACTGTTATTGTCTGAGGAATTAGCTGTTGTTGTGTTGCATATTTTCTAAATCCATCTAGATCCTGAGAATTGGCTGCAAATTTACTTGCCTCAGTGTATAGTTTTTGATATGTTGTTGTACTTGCACTAACAGCCCTGTCAACAATTGCAAGTTGATAATGTTTGCTGGAAGTTCCCTGATTGATGACTTTTAAAAGATGATAACCAAATTGTGTTTTTACTTTAACAATTTCTCCCTTTTTAGCTTCAAATGCAGCTTTATCAAATTCAGGAACCATCATTCCTGGTTTAAACCAACCAAGATCTCCTCCCATTTCTGCAGAACCATCTTGGGAATTATCCTTTGCTGCCTGTTCAAATGTTACTCTGTCAGTTTCAATTTTATTCTTGATGCTGTCAATCTTTGCTTCAGCTTTTTTATCTTCTTCTGCACTCTGGACCCTTATAAGAATATGACTTGCCTGTACTGAGTCAGGAAGATTTTTTGTATCGTTTAACTTGAATAGTTTATAAACATTTCCATCCTTGATCGGACCATATGTGTCATTTACATTTGCATATGTTACCCACTCAGATATAGGGGAAATGAAATCTTTTGGAGTCTGAAACAAACCTGAATACCTTGTGTCTGCATTCATGTTTACAAATTGTACATTGTCTGTAGCCCTTTCAAATTCAGTTTTGATTTCTGTTATCCATTTTAACGCTTCACTGTCATCTTCAACTGAAGGAGCTATATTGTAAACTACATAACTTATTGTCCTTTTCGCTTTCTGATTAAAGTTTTCTTTATTTTTTTCGTAATATTCCTTAAGGTCTGATTCTTTATATGATACTTCTGAATCAGGAACATCAGAATACTTTTTCTGAATAAACTTCATACTTGCGACTATATTATTTTCAGGGATGCTGATCTTTGCCTGCAATGAGTTGGCATATAGAGCTTTAGAAACAAGATCAGTATACTTTGACATCCTTTTTGTAGTTATAATCTGATCTTCTATGTTTAACCATGATTCCTTTTGCGGAGCATCAGGGTTTTCTTCGATATACTTCAAAAACTGTATTACATTAGCTTTGTTTACCTGTCTTGTCTGTGGATCACCAAAAACCTGCGAAATTATTGGGTGAAGATTTTTACCCTGAACCATATCGAAAACTTCTTCAGAAGTTATATCAATGCCTAAATCATTATATACTTTAGACATTATTTTATCCTGTACAATTTTTTCCCAGGCTTGATTCAAAATCTGTTGATGAGCATTTTCATCTAGATTGTTGGTTTGATTATTTGATTTGTAAATTTTAGCAATTTCATCGTATTTTGCTTGAAATTCAGTGTAATCAACAGATTCCCCGTCAATCTTACCTATCTGCATTTGTTTTCCCCTAAGGATTGAACCTCCCGATTGCAATAAATCGCCCAATACAAAAGAGGCAAGAGCTATAAATATAACTGCAGCAAGTAATACACCTGCTTTGTTTCTTAGTTTTTGTAAAGTTGCCATTTGAATATACTTATTTTGCTTTAAATTATTTTTTAAAATTTCAGGCTACGAAGATAACAATTTTACTTTTCTATCCTAATTCTATAAAGGACAGATTAATTAAAATCTAAAATTTTCATCAATACAAGTTCAATTTTTGTATCGCTTGCCTTTAAAATTCTGAATTCATAGTTTCCAATTGTTATTATTGAATTGTTTTTTGGAATATTTTCATGCGTGTTAATTATTAATCCGGCTAAAGTATCATATTCATCATCCTCTGGTAATCCAAAGTGATATCTCTCATTCAGATATCCAATTTCATGACGTGCTGAAAAAATCCACTCCCGGTCATTTATCTTTTTTAATACAAGATCATCAGTATCATGCTCATCTTCTATCTCACCAAATATTTCTTCCAGAACATCCTCCCTGGTGACAAGTCCGGATGTGCCTCCATATTCATCTACAACTACAGCTATTGTCTTATGCTTTTGCGTAAAATTCTGAAGAAGATTACTTGCGGACATCGTTTCTGGGACGATGGAAATAGGATTCATTATTGACTTTATTGAAGAAGGATTTTTAAAAAGCTGAGATGTATGAACATATCCTATGATATTGTCTATCGTCTCGTTAAATATCAATATCTTCGAGAAACCTGTATTGACAAATCTGCTTTTCAATTCTTCAATCGTACTTGTATCCTCCATTGCTTCAATCTCCGTTCTGTGTACCATGCAATCCCGTACTTTTACTTTTGAGAAATCAAGTGCATTTTTGAAAAGCTTTATCTCAGTTTCTTCTTCATAATCAGATTTCTGTTCCGGTTTATCAAGCTGATTTACATAGTGATCAAGATCTATTCTTGTGAAAATAATCTTTTCCGACTCGGGATTTACTTCCTTTCGAAATACGTGCTTAATGATAAGCATGGAAAGGTACATTGAAAATTTTGCTATCGGGTATAATAATATATAGAAAAGCAAGACAGGGAAAGCGAAAAACCTTAAAACAGCATTTGCATTGATCCTGAATAATGTTTTTGGTAAAAATTCAGCTGTAAATAGAATAAGTAATGTTGATATAAATGTCTGAGAAAGCAAAACCAAAATATCTGAACTTATGATACTTGCTATTGGTGGCTCCAGAATTTTAGCTATCGCCAAACCATATATTACAAGTGAAATATTATTGCCAACAAGCATTGTAGCAATATATTGTTCTGAATTAGATGAAAAAATATTTAAAATACTCGCGGTCATCGTCCCTTTTTGCTTTTCAACTTCTAAACTCATCTTATTGGACGATACAAATGCTATTTCCATTCCTGAGAAGAAAAATGAAAATACCATGGTGACTATTATTAATATTATCTCAGTCATTATAATTACTCTTCAACTTCTATCACTATTGTACCTTTCGGTTTTATTATTCTCCAGCTTGTCATCTGAAGATCAGATTCAAATCCGGTACCTGTAAATGTTTTATCTTTTGTTATAATTTTTACAAACTGATCAGAATAAATAATTTCTTTTTTCTGATCCCAATACAATAACTCTGTTAATAATGAATCTCCTGCTT
>CAYUEI010000108.1:0-9035 GCA_964443445.1 uncultured Prolixibacteraceae bacterium
TTATAAAGGGAGAAAGGACGGCTTTGGTACGGATCTGGTCCTTTTCAGTTACCTTTTTCCCATCCACCTTTTATAAGGTCTGAAGAACGGGAATACTTTCATCATGTCTTTTTCAAGTTTTGAGGTTCCATTTATATTAAATGCAAGATTAATGCTTCCTCCGAAGGTGCGGCTGTAAGAACTGAAGGCAAGTCCCCAGAGATTATTGGTTGAAATTGAGAAATTAACAGATTCATTTTTAAAAGTAATACCAAATGGAATATTGAAATAAGACCTGTTTGTCAGGTTTAGTCCGGCAGAAAAGGACCAGTAATCGTTTAAAAAATAATCGCCCGAAATAAGGAAAGATTCATCTATGAAATTATCGATAAAGCTTAGCCTGTTTACTGCATAAAGGTTTATCTTCCTGTCGTATTTGTATTCTGCAGCCAGATAGATCTTTACAGGTGTTACAGTTGCAAAGAAATCATCACCGGGAGTCATTGCACTATAGAAAAGAGTATCGGCAATACTAATATTTTCGAGATCTTCAATTACGGTTTCATCTTTGGGGAAGTTCACAAGATTTGATATTTCAAGTCCGCTCCATCTGCTTTTACCATCGATATTGATGCTATAGTTATCTGCGAGCCATGTAATAAAACCCAGATCAATAATACTAGCTGAAAACTTAAGTCTTGAATCATATTTATATTCCATTCCAAAGTCCAGACCAAGTCCGGGATTTCTGAATTGGAACAAATAGTCGGATAAAGAATACTCAGGGTGGATTTCAATTCCATTTACAAATCCTGCATCGTTGACTGACAGATCAACAGGGCCGGAAGCCAGAACCTTTCCGTTAAGTCCTATATCTATGTAATCGTAAAGCGAATCGGTTACAATTGAAATGTTTGCATCAGCATTGATACCATTCTTTCCAAAGTATATTTTTGCAGCTGCACCAAAAAGCAGGTTATCACTTAATTCTTTGGAATAAGAAAATTGCCATGTAGTGTAGTTCTTTACAGAAATGGGGATGTTTGTGATAAAAGGTTCACTGATAAAAGCACCATTACCCTTGTTAATCAGTTTAATCACGTTCTTTTCAAAGCTTGCTGCAGTAGTAAGGTTTTCATATAGCTGAAACCCCCATTTTGCATCTGCCCAATTACCGGAAAAACGAATAAAACCAAGAGTTGCATTCAACATGAATGTATTTTCTCTGCCGGCTCTTTTATAAAGACGATTCATGTCAATGATATTCATGTTGTTTTCTTTAGTAAAAATATCACTGAGCGAAAACGGAAGATTAAGTTCAAAGCTGGTAGCTGATATAGGCAAAACAGACCCCTCGAATTGAACGTCATTAACATTAAAAGCCGGATTATAAAAAAGAGGATTCCTTTTATTCTGATAGTCAAGAATATTGTTTTGAGCTGAAATATTGTGTCCGGAAAGAACAAAAATGATGAGGATAAAAATACTCATCACCGGAGAGTTTATGTATTTATTATAAATCAGCTGTAACATCAAGTATTATCTTAAGGTCAAAACCATTATCATATTTAAGTTTAGCAGGTTTTTCGCCATCGGAAGGAGATAATAAAGTTGCCTCGATAAGGAATGAATTTGATTTCTTTAAATTTTCAATATCCTGGCCTTCGACTACCATTTTATTGTCTGATTCAGTTACAGATATCACATTACCAAATTCATCTGTTTGAGCAGCATCAAGTACTTTTACAAATAATTCTCTTCCTGTAGGTGTTTTTGTTATGGTGTCAAATGGTATAACAGCTAAATTAATCTGCAAGGGCATTTCATTTCTTGCCCTGAAAATCATTTCGGCATGTTTAACTTTCTCAAGCATATTGCCGGCAGAAAAAAGCAAAGTATCGTAATAAGTAAAGAATCCCCCTTTAACAACAATTGGTACTTTGAACTCCATTCCTACTTTGAAAATATCATCAGGAGAAACGAAATTTAAGTGTTCTTTATCAGGTCTTCCTTCAGGATTAAAAGCCATAGCAACCGAAAAAAATATCGAGTCGTCAGGAGGTAACTTAACAAATTCAAGTATATTAGAGTTTGTGGAATTAAACTCAAGTTCGGAGTACTTAGGAGATTCTTCTTTTTTCAAAGGATATTCAATAAGATAATCCTTATTGGAAATATCTACAGTTTGTCCTGAAGTATTGCTTGCTTTGATATTAATATCACTCTCAATAGGAATACCGATAGGGTTTGATAATATAACTTTAAAAACAGGATCTTCGCCAAAGACTTCACCTTTAATCTTTTTCCATATTTCTTCATTAAACTTAAATCCTTTGTGAGAAAAGTCAACCACACGAGATCCGAAATAACCCTCAATAAATGAGAATTGGATTCCCTGTAAAACTATAGAATATTCATAACTATCATTTGCTTTAAGCTTTATATATTCTTCTTTTTCATTTTTATATTCAAAGGAAAATTCAAAATGATTTAGCTGATCATTTTGATCTGACATAATTAGCTCACATCCTGATAAATCTAAAACTTTAGAAATAATTCCGTTTTTATCAATATCAACAGAGAATGAATATGGCTTTCCGTCTTTAAGTAAATTAAATAAATTAACAGTTAAAATTCCTCCCGGTTCAAATCTTTTATTGATACTGAAAACCATTTCGCCAGATTCAATAATTGCCTTACTGATTTCAACTGAGTCAGCAATTTCAAGGTCAATTTCTTTAATTCCGCTTTGATAATTAAAATCGAATGATGTAAAAACACCCTGATCCAATAGAATGTCAGTTAATTCAACAGTAATTTCAAAGCCGTTATTCATTTCAATAATAACCTCATCAGTTGTTTCAAAGAAGTGAAGTTTGGTTATTTTGTAATATATAGGTGCTTTAACGCTTTTACCTTCAAGGCTAAAGGAAAATTCTTCCTTATCGCCGGTTTTTATTCCACCTGAAGTTTTTTTACCAAACTCAAGTACTTGAATAACATTCATGTCATTATCAAAGACCTGAAATTCAACTTCGCAATTTGCAGGAAAATTATTCTTGATGGAAAAATTGATATTCCCGTCATGGAAATCAGCTTCCTTAATAAAATTAAAATCAGCAATCTCCCATGTTAGCAATGCAGAATATTCATAACCAACCTGAGCATCAGGGAAAATATGTCGTTCACCGTCTGAGAAACTTGAAATTTCATCAGAAATATTTACTCTGTCAATCAGCTCTTTTAGATTAATTAATTCGTAGTAAGTTGAATCTTTCAGTTTGATATAACCTAATACTTCAGAGCTTTCAGTAACAGGAATAGTTGAAGGAAAAGAAAAGAAATCGTTAACTGTAAGCTCAAGAACTTCATCTTCCCTGAATTTAAAAATAAGTTCATTCTCACTGCCTGTTTGGAATAATGAATCCTCAGTAAAATTTGACAAAATATCGCCCAAAGTAAATGATCCGAAAGCAACAGGAGCCATCAGCTGTGTATCTGTTTTAATTTCGAAATCATTGTATTTTTCCAGGCAAGAGCTAAAAAGTACAATGATTATGGAAATCAGCAATATGTTTTTCAATCTCATTATCAAAGCGTCAAGCATCAAATAAATTGTATACCAATAATTTAAATAAGGTTTCCAAAATTAAACTAAAATGAATAAAATCCAAATTCAACAACTTTATCTAAACGTAAAATCAATTGAAACTTGTATGTTTTTTTATTGTAAGGCTAAAACAAAAAAAGTTTTATCTTAGCCTTTAAAAAAAAAACCAATAATGATTTCTTTAGCCAGGAAGATACGTAATTTAATAATTCACATAGTTGATTCATTTTATGCTCCATTTTCCAAGTATTTACCTCTGGAAACTTTTAGGTATGGAGCTACAGGAGGGATGAACACAGCACTTGATATTTTTCTATATTTCATCGTTTACAATTTTGTAATTGAAAAGAAATTTATTGACTTAAAAGTTGTTGTTGTAAGTCCACACATTGCAGCATTTTTAATAGTTTTCCCTATCACATTTTGTACAGGTTTTATACTTGCTAAATATGTAACGTTTACACAATCTCCATTAAACGGTAAAAAACAACTTTTAAGATATGGATTATCTGTATCAGGATCAATTCTTTTGAACTATTTATTGCTTAAATTATTTGTTGAAGTATTTGGTATTTGGGCTACATTATCAAAAATTCTAACAACGATTGTAGTAATTATTTATAGTTACATTACTCAAAAGCATTTTACATTCAGGACTAGTAAAAAAGCGCTGGCAAAAGCACGGTTATTAAATAATCAATAAAATTTAAAAGCCACCTTGTCGAGGTGGCTTTAAAATCTAATAATAACCCAGTCAATTAATTAAATAAACCTACTATTTAAAAAATTGATTTATTTTCAATATTTTGTGTCAATTCAATTTATACTTTTCAGAAAATTATTTACAAAATTTCCTTCAAATATATAAATAAGTTATTTATTGACCGCATTTATAAACTTTTAGAATAAACTTTAATGATGATTTTTTATTCTTTTCTAATAAATATCATAAAAAAGGTTTACCGGCCATAAGCCTATAAACCTTTTAAAATCTAAATTCTATGAAAATAACTATTTGCTAATTAAAGTTGGCCAGCCATTAATATCCCAGGATATTTTTTTTGTAATAAGGATTGGTTTTCCCTTGTCCTTTTTCAAGTATCCATGACAAAGAAAATAATCTTCATTCTTCAAATCACTAATAGCACAATGACCTACACCATAGAAGGTTTCATCTCCGGAAAGAATTAATGTCCCTCCTCCATTCAACATTGAAACTCCATCTTTATCGAAATAAGGTCCTATAAGTGTTTTAGATCTTCCAACTCTCACATTATAATTACTTTTTTCACCTCTGCAACATAAATCAAATGATACAAAAAGATAAAAAAATTCATTCTTCCTATAAATAAAAGGAGCTTCAATTGCAGCATCTCCGGGATCAGTTTCATCAAGTAACCTATCTCTTTCTCTTGAAGCAATAGTGTGCCATTCTTCAGGTTGTGCAATTGATACAAGATCGCTGTTCATTTTAACTAATTTCAAGCCACCCCAAAATGATCCGAAAGTAATCCATGGAACTCCATTTTCGTCAAATATTAAATTGGGATCTATTGCATTCCAATTATCTCTTCCGGGAACAGATTCAATAATCTTTCCTTGGTCTTCCCACATAAAATCGGGATCAGAAGGATCAAGAGTTGTATTGGTAGCGACTCCGATACATGATCTGTTGCTGGCAAAAGATGAAATTGAATAATACAGATAATATTTACCATTATGAAAGGAAATATCAGGAGCCCATATATTTCCGTCAAACTTAGGAACTTCCTTTTTAGCCCATTCGGGAGATCTTTTAAAAACAGGACCAAGATATTGCCAGTTAATCAGATCATTTGATTTCAAACTAGCAATTCCTATTCCTGTATTAAAAATATAATAAGCTCCCTCTGCTTCAATAGCTACAGGATCATGAACAATGGTATAATTTTCCTGAGCACTACATTTCAAGAAAAAAGAAGTGATAATAAATATTCCAAAAACACCTAAACTCTGAATTATAGTCCTCTTCATAATTAATTCTATTTTTTGATCTTAGCTTTAATTTGTGTAAATGAATGAGCCGGGAAACTATAAGTCAAAACATTGCCTTTAGCCTTAACAGATGATTTTTGCTTAGTTTCAACCTCTGTTTTGCCAAAACCATTAGTAGCCTTTACGTCCGATCCGTTTACTTCCATTACTTTAAACTCCCCTTCAAAATCGCCTGATTGGGAAATAATATCAGTTGTGATTGCTTTATCTTTATTTCTATTGATAACATTAATTACCACTTCATCATTATAATAAGTTGCAGAGGCGTCAATAAATGGCACATTATCCTGTTTTGTTGTTGATTCTCCTAATCCTATAAAGAATTCTTCAGTGTTATAAGTTTCACAATCAACAAACAAGTCGAGTGAAGTACCGTAAACATTCTTTGAGAAAAGCTGAAGAGGATAATAAATAGTTTGCTTAAACATACCCTTTTCATCAGTAAATATTGGAGCAATGACATTAACAAGCTGAGCCATATTAGCCATTTTAACAATATCAGCATTTCTGACAAAGGCATTTAAAAAGCCTGCAATAACAAGAGCATCCTCAAGATTATAATGTTCTTCAAGAGCTCTGGTTCCAGCCATGGTTTCATCAGTACGGGCGCGATACCAAGAGTTATATTCATCCCATGCTATATATATAGGTTCACGATTACCCCTGTCGGCATTTTCCATTTCACGATCAATTAAACCTTTTACAACCCGTGTTCGTTCTTCAAGTACTCTCGGAGTTGACATATAGTTGTAGTAATTATCATCGGGATTTCCTACATACATGTGAAGAGCCAGATAATCGACTACATCTCTCAATTCTTTTAAAATAGTAGCATTCCATTCATTTGGGTCTGCATTAGGTCTGTAATTTGAAGAACCCGCTGCAATCAGTTTAATATTGGGAGAAGTTAGTTTCATTAATTTTGCAGCCTCGCGAGCTTTCTTGGCATAATCTTCAGCATTGAGGTGACCCATTTGCCAGAAACCGTCCATTTCATTACCCAGGCTCCAGTATTTAATATTATAAGGTTCAGGGTAACCATTTTTCTTTCTCAGTTCAGCATAGTAAGGTCCGGAAGCCACATTACAGTATTCAACCCATTGTTGAGCTTCTTCGATAGTACCGGTGCCCATATTGACAGAAAAATAAGGTTCTGTGCCCATTTCTTTAGCATACTGAACAAATTCATCAGTACCAAAGCGGTTCGATTCAAGGCGTGCCCATGCAAGCTCCATTCTTGGAGGTCTTTGATCTTTTGGACCTATTCCGTCTTTCCAGTGGTAATTTGATACAAAATTTCCTCCGGGATACCTGGTTATTGTAACATTAAGATCTTTTACTGCCTCAAGCACATCTTTACGAAAACCTCTTTCATCGGAAAGTGGTGAACCCTCTTCATAAATACCTCCGTAGACACAGCGCCCAAGGTGCTCAACGAAATTGCCGTAGATATTTTTATTCACCTCACCTATTTTTCTATCAAGGTCAATTTTTATTTTTGCGTTTTGGGCATTTACCAGATTTGTCATTAGTAGAAACCCTAACAGGCAGTTTAATATTATTTTTATTCTCATATCAAATATTTATAAAATTTCAGTTTAAAATGAGCGTCAATAAAAGGTGATTTACTGTTTGTATTCAATGTTCCTTCCAAATGTAAAAGGCTATCTTCATATACTTTATCTTGTCGTGAAAAAACCATCCTGAATCCCTTGTAGTATATGAAAAATATAATATAAAGGGGAAAAGATCAAAATCGTAAATTCCTTTTTTTAATAGTCAATATCAATTTAAAAAATGTTTAAACAAAGCTATAATTCCATTTACTCTGAAAGGAGGACAATTAGTTTAATGAGGTGGACATTTGTTTACACTTTATTTTAAATGAAATTTTAATAGTTTTTTTGTACATTTAAAGCATTAACTACCTTGATAAATAAGGTGTTTTAATTTTCTTGATCTTTCAGATCAGCTAATATGTATTTTGAAAAATAGTTAACCCGGAAGGATATTCTTATATGAGAGGTGGATCTTTAATTACATTTCTAATTATATTATTTATAATAAACAAATCATCAGGACAATATGGTACCAATTACCGTTTTGAATATTTGCAAATTGAAGATGGTCTCCCACAGAACACGATAAACGCAATTGCTAAAGACAACTATGGGTTTATGTGGTTCGGCACCAGCAATGGCATTTGCCGTTATGATGGATTTTCTTTTGAATCATTTAAACACGATAAAAATAATCCCGGTTCACTTCCCGACAATCTGATAAATGCTATTGAACCCGGTCATGACATGAAATTATGGATAGGTTCATCATCAGGCTTGTCTTATCTTGATCCTGCAACAGATCGTATCATTAAGTTCTCTACCCGGGAAAACGGATGCCAGCAAATAAGGAAAGTAACCTCAATAGGATCAAGAAATAATGAGCTATGGGTAAGTACATCCGATAATGGAATTTTCTTCCTCAATAAAAATAAGGATTCAAAATATGAATTAATTGCTCATTTTTGTGAGCAGGAAAAAAATTTACCTGAAAACAGTGTAAATACAATCTTCATTTCCAGAGATAATAAAGTATTTGCAGGAACTAGTTCAGGTTTATTTTTATTCAGGGAAAAAGAAAATCAATTTGAACTTTTTTCAGCCGGCAATACAATTACTCAAAACACTTTTGTCAATGATATATTTGAAACCAAGTCAGGTGACTTATATATTGCATCTTTCAATGGTTTGGCTTTAATACGAAAAAATCAGAGTACTGCAACCTGGTACTTACCAGATATTTCCAGTCCAAACTCATTATCTCATGGAACGATAAATAAAGTTTATGAAGATATTAAAGGTCGAATACTCATAGGATCACTTGGCGGATTGCAATTATTCAATCCGGTTAGCGGAAATTTTTATAGCTTTCCTGAAGAAGGCCCTGACCATTTCAAACTAAACAACCAGTTTATAAATACTATCTATTCTGATTTATCGGGTAATGTATGGGTTGGAACTGAAAAAGGTGGAATCAATAAATTCAATGTCTATCAGAAGCAATTTGATTTCTTCACAAATGATCCGAACAACTCCAATAGCCTTAATGTAAATACTGTCAATTCAATATATAAGGAAAACAACATTCTTTGGATAGGCACAGCCGGTGGTGGATTGAACTCTGTAAATCTTAAAACAGGCAATTTTTCTCATTACAGATATAGCGGTTTTAATTCAAGCTCTATAAGTAGTGATTACATATCTTCAATTTTAAGAGGCAGCGACGGTAACCTTTGGGTTGGATCATGGGGCGGTGGTTTAACCTGTTTTAAAGGTTCTCCTGAAAATCCATCAATACAAAGGATAACGGCAAACACACCTGGTTACAGAAATGATCTTGTTGATTATTTCGT
>CAYUEI010000109.1:0-8949 GCA_964443445.1 uncultured Prolixibacteraceae bacterium
GAAAACCAATTTTTTTCTTGATAATTTTCCTGAACCAATTTTTGAAAAAGATATTCAATTAAAGGATATGATATTACTGGAGATGAAAGTTTGATAGTTTTCATGCTTATTATTGTAATACAGCAGTATGAAATCAAAATTCGCATTTAATTTATATAATCAGGATTTAATTATGATTTGCTTGTTATTAATTAAGTACTTATTTTTGTACTCGAAAAATAAACATATAATGATATGATAGCAGCTAACTTTTCAGAATTTAGAATTAATCTAAAAAAATATCTTGACCAGGTAGAGGACAATAATGATACTTTAATTGTTAAAAGGAAGACAGGAAAAGGTACAGTTATGATTTCGCTGGATGAATATAATTCAATAATGGAAACAGTTCATTTATTAAGCTCCAAAGCAAATGCCGACAGGCTTTATGAATCGATTCAGCAAATTAAGAATGGTGAAAAAGTTACTATCTGCGTAAATGAGCTATGATAAACATAACTTTTTCAAAGAGTGCATGGGAAGAATATGTTGCCTGGCAAAGAGATAATAATAAGATATTTGTAAAAATTAATGAGCTTATAAAAGATATTCAAAGGACGCCCTTTGAAGGTAAAGGCAAACCAGAACCTTTAAAATTTGATTTAACAGGATATTGGTCGAGGCGAATAGATATGGAACACAGATTAGTATATCAATATTCAGAAAAAGAGATATTAATTATTAGCTGTAAGTTTCATTTCCAGTAACCGGTACGTTTAATTTTCAAGATGCACAGCCTTATCCATTCAACATTTCCCCTAAAGAATTTCTTTTTTCTAAAAAACATTGTATTTTAACAGTGTTTTAGAAAACAATTGGAAATATGATAAAAATCTGCAGATTATTTATACATAATCTGTAAGTTGATTTTTTTATTGTATTTTAGTATGAGTATTTCTTAGAGAGAAAATTAAAAATATTCAGGAAATGGCAGATTCAATTGACCAATTAAGAGAAAGTTTTGTTGAAGAGACCCGGGACCTGATCAATGAGCTAGAGGACATATTATTATCAATCGAAAGCGATTCTGTCTCTCCGGAAATTATTGATCAGATTTTCAGAAGTGTTCATACGATCAAAGGTAGTGGTGGGATGCTGGGTTTTGAGAAGGTACTTGCTGTTACACACGACCTTGAAGATATTTATGATAAGGTAAGGAGTAACGAAATGCGTTATACTGGTGAACTTAGGGCGATATCACTTGAGACGATAGATATTCTTAAATTACTCCTGTCAACTAAAGAGCAGCTTTTAAAACCTGATCTTATTCGTTTTGAAGACTTGTGCAAAAAGATTCATTTATTTGATTCATTTTCTTCTGATAAAAAGGAAGAAAAAGTATCTGAGAATGGTTTTTCAGAAAAGGCATTAAAGCCTTTCGTAACATATTTTATTGAATTCGAACCCGGAGAACATTTAAGTGATGAATTGTCACATCCGTTATACCTGTTCAGTGAATTGGCCTTGATGGGTGAAAGTGTTGTTTTTTCAATGAACGGTAAAGATTTTCAACTCAACGAGCTTAAGAATGTTGATAAAAATGCTCATTGGAGAATGATTTTGTCGACAAGAGAAGATGTAACTTCAATTGAATATGTTTTCGACAGAATAAAAGGGCATTACCATTTACTTATCACTGAGTTGATTAAAGGTAATCTTTTAGGTATTGAGGCAGCAAGAAAAGAATTTGAAAAGCTGAAGGAAAAGATATTCCAGAAGACTTTGGATTACTTCAAGGAAATAGCTGAAAACTATTCGGAAGATATTAATGCAGAACTACTTAAGGAGGAAGGTTCAAAGAAGGATAAGGTTATCGAGGAAGTACAGGGTTCATCGTCAAATGCTATAAAAAGCATCAGGGTAGCTACAGAAAAGATTGATCAGCTGATGAATCTGGTAAGTGAAATGGTTACTCTTCAGGCAAGATTAAACCTTATTGCTCATCAATCGGGCGACCCGGAGTTGATTGCAGTGGCCGAGAAGTATGGGAGTTTTTCAAAGCAGCTTAGAGACAATGCATTTACAATTTCTCTTGTGCCATTTGGTGTTACTATAACCCGTTATAAGAGGATGGTACACGACCTGGCAGTTCAGCTGAAAAAGCAAGTTGAATTTACAACAGAAGGAGAAGATACTGTTCTTGATAAAAAGATTATAGAACAATTATCTGATCCTATTATGCATATCCTTCGTAATGCAATTGACCATGGTGTTGAATTGCCTGAGGACAGGGAGAGCAATGGTAAAAATCCAACAGGAAAGATAACGATGAAGATTTATCATCAGAGCAATAATGTGATAATAAAGATTATTGACGATGGTAAGGGTATGGATATTGAAGAGCTGAGGAAGATTGGTATAAAGAAGAAATTGTTGGCTAAGGATCAGGCATATACTGATGATGAAATCATGAATTTGATTTTCCTTCCGGGATTTTCATCGGCAAAGACAGTTTCAAATGTGTCGGGAAGGGGAGTAGGGCTTGATGTTGTTAAGAAAAATATCTCTGAGATCAGAGGTTCGATAAGCATCTCAACTGAACAAGGGAAGGGGAGTGTATTTACAATCAAACTTCCGCTGACTTTATCTATAATTGATGGTTTGCAGGTAAGAATAGACAATAGGGATTTTATAATTCCATTGTTTCAGGTAACAAAGATTTACACGGTCGACAACTTCCAGGAAGAGAATAAACTCAATCAGTTCATTATTTTAGATGGTGAGCAGGTTCCTTATTTTTATTTAAGAAAAGACTTTGAACTGGGAGGCACTCCTCCCGAAAGGCAGGAAATTGTACTTGCCGGATTTGAAAAGGAAAAGGTTGCCTTGATTGTGGATTATGTTGTAGGTGAAAACCAAACGGTTTTAAAATCGCTTGGAAGCCATTTTAAAAATCAGGATTTCATTTCGGGGGGGACGATTTTAGGAGACGGATCAGTAGCCCTTGTTTTGGATGTAAATAAAATAGTAACAGAGTTTTCAAAGAAATAAAATTGATATAAGATGAGTGAAGCATTTAATACATATCTGACTTTTTCCCTTGGCACAGAAAATTTTGCCATTAATGTGGAACATGTAGAGAAGATTCTCGAATATCAACCGGTAACAGAAGTTCCGAAATCGCCTGAGTATATGCTTGGAGTATTCAATTTAAGGGGGGAAGTTATTCCTCTGGTTGATACGAGAATAAAATTTGGTATGTCGAAAACTGAAGTTACCAGCTCGACATGTGTTTTAGTTATCAATATTGACAACGATGGCGATAAGCTTAAGCTTGGTGCAATGGTCGACAATGTCAATGAAGTTATCAACTACAGTGACAATGATATCATATCGTTGCCTACTGTTGGCAAGAAGAATAAAGCCGAATTTTTAAAAGGGGTTTTAAAAGTAAACGACAAGTTTATTTTGTTGGTTGACGCCGACAAGATATTCTCTGTAGATGAAATTATTGAGTTAAGAGTTGAGAATTTTGACCTTGAGGGGAAATAAAAACTTGTTGGAAAAGATTAGGAGACGTATCAAATGGTAGAATTTTTCAAAAACCTTAGAATATCTGTTAAACTGATAATATCAGCAGTAGTATTTGTTATTGCTTTTGGTTTTGTGGCAATAGTAGGGGTCACAGGACTAAAAAAGATTAACAACACTAATCTTGACATACATAATCAGCAGATATTCATTAACGACGCCACACATAAACTCATTAATACTACCGGGATGTTATCCCTGGAAATATCTTCTTATGCATCAGGAACATCGAATGCAGAAGTTTTGAAATCAAAAGTGGTTGAGCTTAAAAAGTTAACGGAGGAATTAGTTACAGGTTCTTCAACTTCTGGAATTGATGATGAATTGAAAAATGAATTCAGGGGCTTGAGTATTATTGCAAATGAATTATATACCAACTCTCAGGATATCAATCTGCAGTCTGCAGAAAATATATCTCAAAGCGGAAAGACAGCTGCGTTGATATCTTCATTGAAGAAATACAACACTAAGTTTTCCAATATAATGCTTATTCAAAATAAACTTGCAGGTAATAGTGCCGGTCTTATTGAAGATGTTAGGAAGCAAATGGTAAAAAGGACAATATTCTGGACTTCAGTTTTATTCTTTATAGCAGCATTACTCTATGGGTTAACCATCAGAAATATAAGAATTTCAATACAAAAGACACTCAGATTTACTGAAAAACTTGCCAAAGGAGATCTTACAGCAATTACTGATTTGCATACCCGAGATGAGATTGGTATGATTAATGAATCGCTTGAAAGTCTAAGGGAAAAGTTTAAGGAAGTATTGAATTCACTGAAAGATGTATCGCAAAGTATTGAGGTTGCAAGTAATGAATTCAGATCAGGATCGGAAGTAATTTCTGAGGGTGCGAATCACCAGGCAGCAGCTTCAGCTGAGATATCATCTACGATTGAAGAAATATCAACGATGTTGAGACAGCTTTCTGTTGACGCAAAAGAAACTGACAGGATTGCAACTGTAGCGTACAATGGTATTCAGAAGGGGGCTGAAAGTGTGGATAACGCATTAACTACAATTGAGGAGATTGCAGCAAAAAACTCAGCTATCAGTGAAATATCATATCAGACGAAGATATTATCAATAAATGCTTCAGTAGAAGCAGCAAGGGCTGCAGAATACGGAAGGGGATTTGCAGTAGTAGCCGAAGAGGTAAAAAGGCTTGCTGAAAGCAGTCAGCAATCGGCATCTGATATAAAGAAAGTATCGAAGAAGGGGGTTCAGATAACAAAAGATTCAGCTAATGAATTAAGAAATATTGTTACTGAATTTCAAAAGACATCAGAACTGATTAACAAGATTGCAATGGCCGGAGAGGAACATGTAATTTCGCTTGATCAGATTATCAGTACAATACATGAATTGAACAATACCATTCAGCAAAATGCGTCTTCATCAGAAGAGCTTACTGCCAGTTCGGAAGAACTTGTACGTCTTTCTGAAACGCTGAACAATACTATATCTTTCTTCAAACTAGAGGAGAATCTTGAAATACCTGATGAGGATTTTTCGCAAACGGAAACGGAAGACAAGGTTAAAGAAACGGGAGAAGAAGATAATTTTTATAGTGGTCAATTATATACAACATTAGCAAGTCAGCCTGAGAGGCCGGTTATACAAAGGGAATACTATCACTTTGTAAGTAAAGAAGAGGAAGATCCTATTGAAGAGAAATTTGAAGATGACATTCCGGTAGCAAAAGAACATACTGCTGAAGAAAAAATTGAGACCATCTCTGAACCTGAGGTTGAAGATAGAAAAGAGATATCAGAAGAACCCGAGCCCATTAAAAAAACTACAAGAAGAGTTTCAAAGACAATTAACACTAATGATATAAAAGGGCATAAGAAAGGAGTAAGGATTAACCTTACCGATAACGATGATCTTGATAATCAATTCGAAAAAATGAAATGAAAGCAATCTTATGATTCCGCATGATGCAACTAATATCTATAGTCAGCAGTTAACTGATGCTGAATTTAAACGTATTCAGGTTTTTATGCTTGAGAATCTGGGCATTAAGCTTAGCCCTATTAAGATTGTAATGGTAAATTCCAGGTTGATAAAGAGACTAAGAAATACAGGTATTTCTAACTTCAAAGATTACCTTGATTACGCATTTTCACCTGAAGGTAAACAGAGTGGTGAATTTGAATGTATGATAGATGAGCTAACAACTCATAAGACAGAGTTTTTCAGGGAAAATGATCATTTCAACTTTTTAAAAAGTACTGTACTTCAAAAATATGCAGGCGATAAGTATTCAGGATTTAAGATTTGGAGTGCAGGGTGTTCTACCGGCGAAGAGCCTTATACAATGGCGATTGTGCTGAATGAGCACCAGCTGAAAAATCCGGGATTTGATTATACCATTTATGCAACTGACATTAGCAATGCTTCTGTAATGAAGGCATTCAGAGCTATTTACAATAAAGAAACTGTCAGGGGAGTAGATCCGAATATTGTCAAGAAATATTTTCTTGCAGGAAAAGACGAAAATGAAAGCAAGATAAGGGTTGTAAGAAATTTAAGAGAAAAAGTACATTTTTCAATATTGAATTTAGTTGATGATTATTTTTTTCAAGACAATTCATTAGATGTTGTTTTTTGCAGAAACACCCTTATTTACTTTGAGGATGTTTCTAAAAGGGAGGTAGTTAATAAATTGATTGCAAAGGTGAAGCCGGGCGGATATTTCTTTGTTGGATTATCTGAAACGGTATCACATTTTTCGACTGCCATTAAACAGGTTAGTCCAAGTGTTTATGTGAAAATAAGCTGATCAGATGGAAAAAGAAACGATGAGAGTTTTGTTGGTTGAAGATCAACAAAAAGTAATAGAAGAGATTAAAAATGAAATTGTTTCACAAGGTTTTGAATTTTCAGTTTCGGGATCAATAGAAAGAGCAATTTTCAGGGCAAAGGCCTATCATTTTGATTTGTTTATTGTTAATTGTGGTGATGACGGAAAAAAAGGATTAAACTTTATTAATGAAGTCATAAAGGAGACTGATAATAAAAATTTCAAGGTTCTTTTTACACTTAATCCGAAAATCAAGGTCGATATAAGGCTAAGAAAATTCAATCATGTATTTGATATATTAAGATTACCTGTAGATAATACTGAGCTGAAAATCAGGCTTGACAACATTTTGCACAATAAGCAACAAGCCGAAGAGCCTTCAGCCGATTTATTTAAGAAGCAGGTAAAGGCAGTTGCCAATCCTTCAGGCAAGGTGTTGCTTGTAGAGGATAATCCGCTGAATCAGAAGGTACTTGGAATGTTCATATCAAAGCTTGGGTATGAATTTGACGTTGCATCAAACGGGCAGATGGCAGTAGATATGTGTAAGTCAACTTTTTATCCGTTTGTTTTGATGGATATATATATGCCGGGTATGGATGGTACTGAAGCTACCGAAAAAATCAGGGAAAATGAGGCTAATTCTGATATGAGGGCTAAAATAATTGCAATAACAGCCAATGAATCAGAAGAAAGCGTAAAGCGTTGTTATGACTCAGGGATGGATGATTATCTTGTGAAACCTTTTACTCTTGAAACGTTGAAGGAGAAACTGGTATAGAGGAGTATATAAATTGGATAAAATAAAATATCTTAAACAGGGTGAACTTGCAATAGTATCGCGGGAGATGAAAGTTTTTACTATTCTCGGTTCTTGTATTGCAGTTGTTCTTTGGGACGAAGGCACCAGGATAGGGGGAGTTAATCATTTTATGCTTCCTCATTGGAATAATAAAGGAAATCCCGATTTAAGGTATGGAGATGTTGCCATTACAGAATTACATGACAAGGTTATTCTTGCCGGAGCAGTAAGGAGACGGCTTACTGCCAAGGTATTTGGAGGAGCAAGTATGCTTAAGTTCGACCAGGCTGTTTTTAATGTTGGATTGAGGAATATTGAAGTAGCAAAACAAAAGCTTACAGAATTAGGGATACCTATTGTTGAAGAGTTGACAGGAGGAACAGCAGGACGGAAAATACTGTTTAATCCTTTTGATGGGAATGTAAAGGTTGATATGATACAGAATATAAAATTTTAATAATTTTTTTGTAGTTGGATAGACGAATATTTAAAGGGGATTTTTTTAAGATGTTTTTTTAAATTTTAAAGTTAAATTTTATCGGGATGGAGAATACTTTTAAACCCAAAAAAATTAAGGTACTTGTTGTTGATGATTCTGTTATTTTCAGGAGGTTGATTGCAAATGCCATAGAATCGGACGAAGAATTTGAACTGATTGGAACAGCTGAAGATGCCTTTAAAGCTGTTGATATAATTGAGAGGGTAATTCCTGATGTGATTACTCTTGATATTGAAATGCCGGGTATGGACGGTCTTACCTTCCTGTCAAAACTGATGAAGCAGCATCCGATTCCTGTAGTTATTGTTTCGAGCATTACTGAAGGCAACAGGGAGATATGTCTTGACGCATATCACAGAGGTGCCATAGACATTATAAATAAGCCAATAAAATTAAAATCAGATACTAATCTTTACGAGTTTTATACTTTCCTGTGTGAGAAAGTCAAAGGAGCTGCTAATGCAAACGTAAGGCAAAAGCAAAAACTGCTATTTGACCTTGACAATATGAGGGCTGAAGTGACAAAACCTGTTACCACTGCTTTTGATGAAATAATTGCCATAGGAGCGTCGGCCGGAGGAACAACTGCTATTGAATATATTTTAAGGCGCTTACCTAAGAATATGCCGGGAATAGTAATTACACAGCACATGCCCCAGGGTTTTACAAAGCTTTTTGCCAACAGGCTAAATGATATTTGTGAGCTTGAAGTTATTGAAGCAAAAGACAATGACATGGTCGTACCGGGCAGAGTGTTAATTGCCCCGGGTAATAAGCACATGGTTATTTCAGGTACTCCCCGATTATGCAAAGTAAATGTACTGGAAACTGAGCCGGTTAACAGGCACAGACCTTCTGTTGATGTAATGTTTGACTCAGTAGCTGCTTCTATAAAAAAGAAAGCTATTGGAATAATACTTACAGGAATGGGTGCTGATGGAGCTAAGGGTTTGCTCAATATGAAAAAGGCAGGAGCTCTTACGATTGCGCAGGATAAAGAATCATCGGTTGTTTACGGTATGCCTTATCAGGCTGCGTTACTTGAAGCTCATGAAAAGATTATGTCGTTGAGCCAGATACCGGTATTCCTTACCAGCCATTTTTTAAAATAGAGATAATCAACGTATTGCGTGGCGATTCGATCGTAACACGGTCATTGCGAGGAGGTACGACGAAGTAGTTCATTGAATGGTAGATTGTTGTGAACTTCAAACTACCGTCATTGCGAGTCCCGACCCAAAGAATTTAGGAACAATGTGGATATGACAG
>CAYUEI010000110.1:0-6497 GCA_964443445.1 uncultured Prolixibacteraceae bacterium
ATTGTTAAGACAATACATTTTTTTCAAAAAAAAATACCTTACCTATTTTATTCTAATTGGAAATTAGTACTTTTGCCAACCATTTCAGGAAGGATTATGTCCAATTTTGAACGTAAATGGCTGATAATCCTTTAGAAACAAAAGTTTTATGATTTATTTTAAATTTAATTAAACGTATAATGCCTACAATTCAACAGTTAGTTAGAAAGGGGAGACAAGTAAATATTGATAAAAGTAAGTCTCCTGCACTTGATTCCTGTCCACAGCGTAGGGGTGTGTGTGTACGTGTTTATACAACAACTCCTAAGAAACCTAACTCAGCTATGCGTAAAGTAGCGAGGGTAAGGTTAACTAACCTGAAAGAGGTAAACGCTTATATTCCGGGTGAAGGACATAATTTACAGGAGCACTCAATCGTATTGGTTCGTGGTGGTCGTGTAAAAGACTTACCGGGTGTGCGTTACCACATAGTACGCGGTGCATTGGATACAGCTGGTGTTGAAGGACGCACACAGCGCCGTTCTAAATACGGAACAAAACGTCCTAAAGTGAAAAAATAGTGTTGAATAGTTATTTAAAGTTGTGGTTAGGTTGAGTAAGGGACTCTATCCGAGAGGATGAACTGAAGACTGTAACTCAGGCAACCGATTTGAATAACACAAACTTTAAGAAATGAGGAAGTCAAAACCAAAGAAGCGGATTATATTACCGGATCCGATGTTCAATGATGTGTTAGTGACACGTTTTGTAAACGACCTTATGGTCGACGGTAAGAAGACAGTTGCTTACAGTGTATTCTACGATGCGATGGATATAGTGAAGGGCAAGATGAAAAATGAAGAACTCTCTCCTCTGGAAATCTGGAAAAAAGCTCTAGAAAATGTAACCCCTCAGGTTGAAGTAAAGAGTCGCCGCGTTGGTGGTGCAACATTTCAGGTACCTATGGAAATTCGTCCCGAAAGGAAGATTTCAATTTCAATTAAGAATATGATATTATTTGCACGTAAGCGTGCAGGACACTCAATGAGTGAAAAGCTGGCTGCAGAAATTCAGGCAGGTTTTAACGAAGAAGGCGGAGCATACAAACGTAAGGAAGAAATTCACCGTATGGCTGATGCTAACAGGGCTTTTGCTCATTTCCGTTTTTAATATTTTTCATTTGGTTTTAGTTGGTTTTTATTGGTTTTTTTAAAAGATTGGTTAAATAATGGCAAAAAGAGATTTAAAATATACACGCAACATTGGCATCATGGCCCATATTGATGCCGGTAAGACGACAACATCTGAGAGGATATTGTTTTTTACCGGATTAACTCATCGTATAGGTGAGGTTCATGATGGGGCAGCCACGATGGACTGGATGGAACAGGAGCAAGAGCGAGGTATAACAATTACATCTGCAGCTACAACGACACAGTGGAATTACAATGACGAGCAGTATAAGATAAACATCATAGATACTCCGGGACACGTTGATTTTACAGTTGAAGTAGAGCGTTCACTTCGTATACTTGATGGGGCAGTTGCTTTATTCTGTGCAGTTGGAGGAGTGGAAGCTCAGTCAGAAACAGTATGGAGACAGGCAGAAAAGTATGGTGTACCGCGTATTGCCTTTGTGAACAAGATGGACCGTTCAGGTGCAGATTTCTTCAAAGTTTATGGTGAAATTAAGGAAAAGCTTGGTGCGAATCCGATGCCTCTTCAAATACCAATAGGTCATGAAGATTCATTCAGAGGTGTAATTGATTTAATCAGGATGAAAGCCATTGTTTGGTACGAAGATCCTGTAACAGTTTCGAGATTTGAGATAGAAGAGATACCTTCAGAATTTCTTGAAACAGCAAAAGAGTGGAGAGAAAAACTTGTTGAGGCATGTGCTGAGCAGGATGACACTCTGATGGAAAGGTTTTTTGAAGATCCTGCTTCAATTACAGAAGAGGAAATGATTGCTGTTGTAAGAAAAGCTACAATATCTGGAGCTATCATTCCAATGCTTTGTGGTTCTTCCTTTAAAAATAAAGGAGTTCAGAATCTTCTTGATGCAGTATGTGCATTTTTGTCAAGTCCTTTAGACAAAGGAGAAATCTTTGGAAGGGATGTTGATGATGATGAAGAAATAATCAGCAGGATGCCTGATGTGGATGAACCAACATCTGCATTAGCATTTAAGATCGCAACCGACCCATATGTAGGAAGATTAACTTTTATCCGTGTATATTCAGGTAAACTTGAAGGAGGAGGTCAATACTATAATCCACGTACGCGTAAAAAAGAAAGGATATCAAGAATATATCAGATGCATTCAAACAAACAACAGCCGCGTGATGTCATCGAAGCTGGTGATATATGTGCAGTTGTTGGGTTGAAGGATGTTAGGACTGGGGATACACTATGTGATATTGATAAGCCGATTGTAATGGAATCGATGTCATTTCCTGAACCGGTTATTGGTATAGCAGTAGAACCTAAAACGCAAAAAGATTTAGATAAGCTAGGAATAGGATTATCTAAACTTTCAGAAGAGGATCCAACCTTTGTTGTTAACACTGATCAGGAAACAGGTCAGACAGTTATCAAGGGAATGGGAGAGCTTCATCTTGAGATTATTGTAGATCGTTTAAGAAGAGAATTCAAGGTTGAATGTAATCAGGGTAAACCTCAGGTTGCCTATAAAGAAGCTATCAAGGGATCAGTTGAATTACGTGAAGTATTCAAGAAACAAACGGGAGGTCGTGGTAAATTTGCTGATATAATTGTAAAAGTAGAAGCAACAGCTGACGGCAAGCCTGGTCTTGAATTTATAGATGCAGTAAAAGGAGGTAATATACCTCGTGAATATGTACCGTCAGTAGAAAAGGGGTTTAAGCAAGCAATGCAGAATGGACCTTTAGCGGGTTATGCAGTTGAATCGTTGAAAGTGACATTATTAGATGGTTCATATCATGCGGTTGACTCTGATCAGTTGTCATTTGAAATTTGCGCAAAGCAAGCCTTTAAAAATGCAGCGGGTAAAGCTAATCCAATATTACTTGAGCCTATAATGAAGGCAGAGATAGTAACTCCTGAAGAATATATGGGAGATATTATATCAGACTTAAACAGGCGCAGGGGTCATGTTGAGGGTATGGAATCTAAAGGTGGTGCCAGGGTTATAAAGGCAAAAGTTCCATTGGCAGAGCAGTTTGGATATGTAACAGTATTACGCACATTATCATCAGGAAGGGCGACTTCATCAATGGAATTTTCACATTATGAGGAAGTTCCAAAGAGTATTGCAATAGGAGTACTTTCTGAGGTAAAAGGGCGGGTAGATTTACTATAATTTGATACAATTATAATATTATGAGTCAGAAAATCAGAATTAAGCTGAAATCTTACGATCACAACTTAGTTGACAAGTCGGCTGAAAAGATTGTAAAGACTGTAAAAGCTACAGGTGCAGTAGTAAGTGGTCCAATACCACTTCCAACTCACAAGAGAGTTTTCACAGTATTACGTTCTACATTCGTGAACAAAAAATCTCGCGATCAGTTTCAGTTGAGCTCATACAACAGGTTAATCGATATTTACAGCTCGACAGCAAAGACAATCGACGCCTTAATGAAGCTTGAATTACCAAGTGGCGTTGAAGTTGAAATTAAAGTTTGATAACTAAAATCGTGTAGAAATGCAAGGATTAATTGGTAAGAAAATCGGAATGACATCCGTATTCAGTGTTGAGGGGAAAAATATCCCATGCACTGTGATAGAAGTTGGCCCATGTGTAGTTACTCAGGTAAAGACTGAAGCAACAGACGGGTACAACGCTATTCAGATTGCTTTCGACGAGAAGAAGGAAAAACACACCACAAAGGCTGAGTTTGGACACTTCAAGAAAGCAGGTACAACTCCAAAGCGACAAGTAGTTGAGGTAGATCCTTTTGATGAAGAGGTTACCTTAGGACAGGTTTTAACTGTTGGCTTATACCAGGAAGTTGAATGGGTTGATATAACCGGTACAACAAAAGGTAAAGGTTTTCAGGGTGTAGTAAAACGCCATGGTTTTCGTGGTGTAAATGATGCCACCCATGGGCAGCACAACCGTTTAAGAGCGCCAGGATCATTAGGTGCTTCATCATGGCCTTCAAGAGTATTCAAGGGCATGAGGATGGCAGGACGTGACGGTGGTGACAGGGTAACTGTTGAAAATCTTCAGGTAATGAAAGTCATTCCTGAAAATAATTTATTGGTAGTGAAAGGTTCAGTACCCGGAGCTAAAGGTTCATACTTAATTATTTGGAAGTAATGGAATTGAATGTACTAAACATACAAGGTAAAGAGACCGGTAAGAAAGTAAATTTAAACGATCTTATTTACGGTATTGAGCCCAATGATCATGCCATATATCTTGATGTAAAGCAATATTTGGCTAATCAGCGTCAGGGGACTCATAAATCAAAAGAGCGTGGTGAAATATCAAGAAGTACCAGAAAGATTAAACGTCAGAAGGGAACAGGTACAGCTCGCGCAGGTAGTACTAAATCGCCTGTATTCGTTGGTGGAGGTCGTGTTTTTGGACCACGCCCTAGGGATTATGGTTTCAAACTCAACAAGAAGGTAAAACTTCTGGCACGCAAATCAGCGCTGACATATAAAGCGCAGGATAATGGAATAATAATCGTTGAAGATTTCAATTTTGAGGCTCCAAAAACGAAAGAATTTTTGGCAATTCAGAAAAATCTAAAAATAAATGATAAAAAGTCATTATTCGTTTTATCAGAATTAAATAAAAATATATATTTGTCATCCAGAAATTTACAAGGGGTTAAAGTTGTAATGGCTTCAGAGCTAACAACTTATGACATCCTGAATGCTTCTTCAGTAGTTATTTTAGAAGGTTCGATAGAGAAAATTGATGGTGTGTTTAACAATTAAATAGAAAGAAATGGATATTTTATTAAAACCATTGGTTACAGAAAAGATGACGGCACAGTCGGAAAAGCTTAACCGTTTTGGCTTTATTGTTGACCGCCGGGCAAGCAAGGATCAGATAAAAGCTGCGATAGAGAAGTTATATAATGTGGAAGTAGTATCAGTGAACACGATGATTTACAGTGGGAAGCTCAAATTCAGGTATACAAAATCCGGAGTTCAGCAAGGTAGATCGAATGCGTTCAAGAAAGCTCTTATCACATTAGAGAAAGGACAAACAATTGATTTTTATAGCAATATTTAATATAAAATATGGCAGTACGTAAATTAAAACCTGTAACACCTGGTCAGAGACACAAGATAATTGGTGCCTTTGATACAATTACAGAGTCAACACCTGAGAAATCGTTGTTAGAGCCCATTAAGAAGACCGGCGGCCGTAATGGCGTTGGTCGTATGACAATGAGGTATATAGGTGGCGGGCATAAGCGGAAATATCGTATTATTGACTTTAAAAGGGACAAGAACGATGTTGAAGCGACAGTAGAATCCATTCAGTATGATCCAAACCGTAGTGCAAGAATAGCGTTATTGGTATACTCAGATGGAGAAAAGAGGTATATGTTAGCTCCTAACGGTCTAAAAGTTGGACAGACTGTTGTAAGTGGAGCTGAGGTAGCGCCTGAAATTGGGAATGCCCTTCCGCTTGCCAGGATTCCACTTGGCACCATTGTTCATAATATTGAGCTCAGACCCGGTCAGGGAGGTGTAATGGCTCGAAGTGCCGGAACCTATGCTCAGCTACTTTCCCGTGAAGGGAAATATGCGATTCTGAAGTTACCTTCAGGAGAATCACGCATGGTACTCACAACCTGCAAAGCAACTGTAGGTACTGTTGGAAACACTGAACACAACTTGGAACGCTCAGGTAAAGCCGGACGTTCACGTTGGTTGGGACGTCGTCCTCGAAATCGTGGAGTTGTAATGAATCCTGTTGATCACCCGATGGGTGGAGGTGAAGGCCGTGCATCAGGAGGACATCCACGTTCGCGTAAAGGTTTGTTAGCTAAGGGATACAAAACTCGTCATCCTAAGAAAGCTTCCAGCAAGTACATATTGGAAAAACGTAAGTAATAATTTGTAAAAGGTAAGTAGTATGAGTCGTTCATTGAAAAAAGGGCCTTTTATCGCATTCAAGCTTGAAAAGAAAATTCTTGCCATGAATGAATCAGGTAAAAAGAGCGTAATAAAGACATGGGCCCGTGCATCAATGATTTCTCCTGATATGGTTGGACACACAATAGCTGTTCATAACGGAAACAAATTCATTCCAGTATATGTGACTGAAAATATGGTAGGTCACAAATTGGGAGAATTTGCACCAACCCGTACGTACAGGGGACACGCCGGAAATCGTAAATAGGCGTGAGTTGTTAAAATCATCTTAAAAGAAAGACAATGGGTGCAAGAAAAAGAAATACAGCTGAAAAGCGAAAAGAAGAAAGAAAGAATCAATACTTTGCAGTTCTGCGTAACTGTCCGACTTCTCCAAGAAAAATGAGGCTTGTAGCCGATATGATCAGGGG
>CAYUEI010000110.1:6597-8844 GCA_964443445.1 uncultured Prolixibacteraceae bacterium
ACCCTTAAGCTTATCACTATCACTGTTCACACATCAAGACCTGGTATTATTATTGGTAAAGGTGGTCAGGAAGTTGACAAGCTTAAAGAAGAGTTGAAGAAGATTACTTCGAAAGAAGTTCAGATCAACATCTTTGAGATTAAGAGGCCAGAAATGGATGCTCAGATAGTAGCAGGCAATGTAGCCCGACAAATTGAAGGTAAAATTGCATATAGACGCGCAGTAAAAATGGCCATAGCATCAACGATGCGTATGGGTGCCGAAGGAATCAAGGTGCTGGTTTCCGGACGTTTGAATGGCGCAGAAATGGCTCGTTCTGAGATGTACAAAGATGGTCGTACTCCACTACACACACTGAGGGCAGATATTGATTATGCTTTAGCAGAGGCTCTTACCAAGACTGGGCTAATTGGTGTGAAAGTTTGGATCTGCAAAGGTGAATTATATGGTAAACGCGACCTTTCACCAAATGTAGGTATGAAGAGTGTGAGTAATACAAAGAGCAGCGGAGCACCAAAAGGTGGACCCCGCCGGAAAAAGAAGTAATTAACCCTTAGATACTTATAAGGATGTTACAACCAAAGAAGACAAAATTCAGAAGAGTACAAAAGGGAAAAATGAAAGGTGAAGCCCAGCGTGGGAATCAGCTAGCATTTGGATCATTTGGAATAAAGTCGCTCGAATCGGCCTGGATCACTGGCCGTCAAATAGAAGCAGCTCGTGTTGCCGTAACAAGGCATATGCAACGTCAGGGACAAATCTGGATTCGTATCTTTCCTGATAAACCAATTACGAAGAAGCCTGCAGAGGTTCGTATGGGTAAAGGTAAAGGTGCTCCCGAAGCATTTGTTGCACCTGTTACACCAGGTCGCATCATAATCGAAGCAGAAGGCGTTCCGTTTGAAATGGCAAAGGAAGCACTCCGTCTGGCAGCTCAAAAGTTGCCAATAACAACAAAATTTGTTGTAAGACGTGATTTTGTGGAAAATAATGCCAGCGAATAGTAATAACATCAGAAACAAAATTTATAACTGATGAAAGTTTCGGAAATAAGAGAGTTATCAACAAAGGAAATCGTTGAAAGAATCGATACAGAGAAGGAAAAACTCGTACGGATGCGATTAAATCATGCAGTAACGCCACTTGAAAATCCTATATTAATTAAGGATGTCAGGAGGAATGTTGCAAGATTAAGAACTGAGTTGCAGAGCCGAATGTTAACTGAGAAAAAGTAATTCAATAACGATGGAAAATTCAAGAAACCTCAGGAAAGAACGTATCGGTGTTGTAGTGAGTAATAAAATGGATAAAACCATTGTTGTTGCCGAAAAACGTAAAGTAAAGCATCCTATTTACGGTAAATTCGTAAATAAGACGTCTAAGTTTTACGCTCAGGATGACACAAACGATTGCAACATTGGCGATACAGTAAAAATTATGGAAACCCGTCCTTTAAGTAAGACAAAAGGATGGAGATTAGTAGAAATCATTGAAAGAGCTAAGTAATCATGATACAACAAGAAAGTAGATGTACTGTGGCTGACAATAGTGGAGCCAAAGAAGCGCTTGTTATCAGGGTACTGGGAGGTACCGGAAAACGTTATGCTTCATTGGGAGACATGGTTGTTGTGACCGTCAAGAGTGCTTTGCCTTCAGGCGGTCTGAAGAAAGGTACAGTTTCAAAAGCAGTAGTTGTGCGTACTAAGAAAGAAGTACGTCGTGCTGATGGTTCCTACATACGCTTTGATGACAATGCTATTGTCCTTTTAAATAACGCAGGAGAAATTCGTGGTACACGTATTTTTGGTCCAGTGGCCAGGGAGTTACGTGATCAGTACATGAAGATCGTTTCTCTTGCTCCTGAAGTACTATAATTGAAAATCAGAAGCAATGCAGAAAAAGTTAAATATCAAAAAAGGCGATAACGTTGTAGTTATCACTGGAGAATCAAAAGGCCAGAAGGGCAGGGTTCTTGAAGTAAAACGAGATAAGGACCGTGCGCTTGTGGAAGGAGTAAACATGGTGAAAAAACACACCAAGCCTAATTCAAAGAATCCACAAGGTGGAATCATTGAACAAGAAGCTCCGATTCATATCTCCAACCTTATGCTGGTTGATCCAAAGACAGGAGCTGCTACAAGAGTAGGCCGCCGTTTGGATGACAACGGAAAATTAGTTCGTTATTCTAAAAAATCAGGAGAGGAGATTAAGTAATGGAATTTGTACCTACACTTCAAAAGAAATACA
>CAYUEI010000111.1:0-5455 GCA_964443445.1 uncultured Prolixibacteraceae bacterium
TGGATTGTATGGGATAGGTTGGTATTTTGTCAAATTTTCTCCATCGAAGTATCATTACCCTTAAAATTCTTTCGGGCATATTGAGAAGGGGTCATATTATACTCATTTTTAAAATGTTTGGTAAAATATCTGGGATCATTAAACCCTACTTTATATGCTATTTCCATTACTGTAAGCTGACTTTTTTCAAGTAACTGGGCAGCTCTTCTAATCCTTAAAATTCTTATAAACTCAATTGGTGTTTTACCCGTCAAAGCAACAAGTTTATTATACAAATGGGCACGGCTTATACCGAATTCTGAGCTAAGTTTTTCTACCGAGAAATTTGGTTCATGCATATTGTTCTCAGTAATTGCTTTTATCTTCTTAAGGAACTTTTCATCAAGTGATGTAATAGTTATATCTGAAGGCTGAAGATCAAAGTTCAGCTGATATAATTGTCTGAGCTTGTGCCTTTGTTCTATAAGTGTTTTTATCCTCAACTCCAGCATCTCAAAGTTGAAAGGTTTTGTAATATAATCATCTGCTCCGTTTTCAAGGCCTTCATACTTCTGCTGATCGGTAGTTTTTGCAGTTAGCAGTATCACTGGTGTATGAGAAGTTCTGTTATCAGTTTTTATCTTATGACATAATTCCAGTCCGTCCATTACCGGCATCATAATATCGCTTACAATAAGATCAGGCATTTCATGTAGTATAATATCCCAGGCTTCCTGACCATTTACAGCTTCAAGTATTGAGTATTCTGATTTAAGATTGTCTTTTAAATAAAACCTAATATCCGGATTATCTTCAACAAGCAGAATTTTAAAAACATCTCCTTTAAATTCTTCTTTTTCTTCTTTTGTTCCTGCAGTTATTTTCCTTGAAAGGTCCGTTTCTATCAATTCATTTTCACCTGATAATTTTTGTACCTCATAACTTTCTTTCAATGGTAAAGTCACCTCGAAGCAACTTCCTTCTCCAACCTTACTTTGAACCTTTATACTGCCACCATGCATCTGAGCAAACTCTTTTGTAAGAGAAAGTCCAATACCACTACCCTTATTAACAGTAGCTCCTTCAGGCAAATTCTGAACAAATCTTTCAAATATCAATTCCTGTTTATCATCAGGGATACCAATCCCGTTATCACATACTCTTAAAATAACCTTTTTTTCTTCGTCTTTATTTTCTTCCAGTAATAAATTCACAGATACATTACCCCCTTCAGAAGTAAACTTAAAAGCATTGGAAAGAAGGTTAAAGAGTATCTTTTCAATTTTGTCGTAATCCAGTTTAGCTTTCAATTCACCAATATTGGAAGTAAAAGTAAGTTTGATGTTTCTCGATTCTGACAGGTCTGAGAAAGATTCAGTTGCTTCCCTGCAAAAACCAACCAGCTCTCCTTCCCTGACCAATAAAGATAGCCCCTGTTGCTCTAGTCTTCTGAAATCAAGAAGCTGATTAACAAGATTAAGCAACCTTTTCCCATTTCGTTGTATAAGCTTAAGCTGCTCTTTGTTTTGCCCATTTTCAGTTGTCTTTATTATTCTTTCAAGTGGAGAAAGAATAAGTGTTAGCGGAGTCCGGAATTCATGACTTACATTTGTAAAAAACTTAAGCTTAAGCATGTCCATCTCATGGATCCTTGCTGTTTCTATTCTTTCCTGCTGAATAAGAAACTTATTTCTTTCTCTTTTAACTAAAGTTTGTAGTGTATAAAATATTGTCAATAAGAAAAATATAAGATAAAATGTCAAGGCCGATTTTGTTTTCCAGAAAGGGGGTTTAACTTCAATCAGTAAAGCAATCTCATTGCTCTTCATAGTGTTGTCAATATCTGAAGCATAAACCCTGAAAACATAATCTCCGGGATGAAGGTTGGTATAAGTTATTTTCCTTGAATTTGGTCCTGTTGTTATCCAGTCATTATCAAATCCTTCAAGTTTATAATGATATTGCGTCTTTTCAGGATTGAAATAATTGAGTGCTGCAAATGAAATAGAAAAAGTCTTCTCAAAATGCTTTAAACTAATAGAATTAACAAAATTGGCAGACTGTGGTAATAAAATTCTTTTATTTATTTCTTCTCCGGGTTCTACTTGCTTGTTTTGAAGATCAATACCTTCAAAAACAATCGAAGGGATATTTACTTTTGATTTTAGATTTTCGGGTTTGATTATACTAAATCCATCAGCCCCTCCAAAAATAAGCTCTCCCTTTCTGGTTCTCAAAGCAGCATGCTCATTGAATTCTTTACCATGAAGTCCGTCTTTTTCATCGTAATTCTTTATCGTATAGGAAATATTATCTTCTTTAGCATTGATGATAATAATATTACATAAGCCTTGAGGCGTCCCTGCCCACATATTTCCTGCCTCGTCTTCGAGAATTGTAAGTATATTATTGTCAGGTAATCCATTCCTTTCAGTTATCAACTTAAATTTACCGGTTTTAGGATTCAGAATATTCAAGCCTTCGCGGGTAGCAATCCAGACTAATCCCCTGCTGTCACAATATACGTCCAATACAGTATTGCTGCTTATTCCGGAAGAATCAGGATTGTAATAATACTGATAAAACTTACCTGTATATTTGTTATAATAATCTACTCCGTTTGTTGTTGCAAACCACAAATTCTTATCAATATTTTCTGAAATTGACATTACAAAGTTGGAATGTATTGAGTTTTCTGTCGTACTGACTTTTTTGTGAATAAAACTATCACTTGCCCGATCATAAATGTCGAGACCTGCTCCCAGAGTTCCTATATACAGTTGATTATCTGAATCCTCATATATAGACCATATCTGATTACTTGAAATTGAACCCGGATTATTGGGGTCATTCATATAATGCTTAAACCTGTTCCCGTCAAAACGATTCAGACCTCCCATATAAGTGCCAATCCATAAATCGCCCGAATGATCAAGAAAAATGTCTACTATTATGTTACTGCTAATACTATTCGGATCATCGGGATTATGACGGTAAGTTTTAAAAGTATTATTCAATCTGTCGAAAAATATAAGCCCTCCTCCGTTTGAACCTAACCATAAATTCCCGTTTTTATCTTCTGCGAAACTGTTGATATCTTCATAATCAAGCCAATCCTTTTTAAAAGGCTGTCGTGAATATGTAGCAAACTTAAACAGGTCAGGATGTGTGTAGTTAAGCCCTTTTTTGTAAGTACCTATCCAGATTATTTCATTGTCATCTTTAAACATGCAAACAATGCTGTTTTGCGACAGACTCTTTTCATCGCCAGGATCATTTGTCACAACTTTAACCTCTCCGGTTTTTTTGTTGATAACATTCAGCCCGCCATGATCTGTTCCAATTAAAATTCTTCCGTTTTGATCTTCAACAATGCTTGTTATAATATTATGACTTATCCTGTTTTTGTCAGATCCTGCGCTATATTCCTTAATGTTGCCAGTTGTTGCGTCAAGCAGAAATGCCCCACACCGTTCATCTCGTGAGTATATCCATAAATCTCCATCTCTGTCAGCATAAATGCTGTTATCGAAATCTGAAAACCGGAGATATGAAGAAATATTTTTAAACTGCCTGATTACTTTAAATGACACCGGATCAAATTTCTCAACTGCCAGGCCATTATTAATAAGCCATATAAACCCTTCTGTATCTACTGTAAAACCGGTAATAGCAAATGGTAAAAGATTATTATTACCTACGGGACAATGCGATACAAGATCTTTCTCAGGATCATACTTATAAATCCCGGAATTTCTGTTTATAACCCAAAGGTTTTTATTTATATCAGTAAAAATTCCTGTTATGTTTGTAAGAGGTATTTCAATATTCTTGTGAAATATAGAATCGTCAACTGAAAATTTTTCAGTTACAGGATCATAAATATTAATGCCACTGCCCGTGTTTACAATAAGCCTTCTTCTGTGGTCCTCAAAAATATTATTAATTAAATTATTTGATATTGACCCTTTTACCTCAGTATTTTTCCTGAATACCTTAGGAGAATAACCATTATATCTGTTTAGTCCGTTTACAGTACCAATCCACAAATAACCATAACTGTCTTTGTAAATAGCATTTATCTGATTACTTGATATACCGTCATTTACATCAAGTTTTTTGAATTGATAATCATTTATTGCCCCGCAAACTACGGCAGAAATAAAAAAGAAAAATATATATAAAAGCCATTTCCTCATCCGAATGCTATAGTATACTGAAAGTATGTGAAAATAACAATTCTATCCTTAAAACCATTTTTTCCTTTTAAAATAATAAAGCAATAGAAGTGTAATTGTTACCAATACACCCCACATTGCAAAATAACCATATTTGAAATGTAATTCCGGCAGATTGTCAAAGTTTGTGCCGTATACTCCAACAATAAAAGTTAAAGGTATAAATAGTGCCGTAAATATTGTAAGCACTTTAATCACACTGTTAGTATGATTGTTAATACTTGTATTATAAATATTTAACTGGTCATTTAACATTGAAAAATATAACTCAACCGATTCAAGAATATTTGTAAGCATATCATTAAGATGGTCAAAAAATGGCCAGGTTGTTTCTGATACAAGATCTGTTTCTATATTCTTCAGTAATTGAGTAACTTCCTTAGCAGGTCTGATATTTTTTCTAAGAAAATTGACTTCCGTCTTTAATCTGAATATCTCATTTATAAATTGCTTATTAACATTTGTCAGCACCAAATCTTCATTTTTTTCAATCAGATCTCCTATTGTTCCAATACAAACCATATAATTATCTGCTAATGCATCTATTATTCTGTAAAACAAATAATCGGAGCCACTGTTCCTTAATTTTCCAATATTTTGGCTCAACCTTTCCTGTATCGGATCAAAAGTGTCTCGTATTTTCTCCTGAAATGTAATTATGTAATTTTTACCCAGAATAACAGTAATTTGATCACATGAAATTGCATTTTTACTTTTACTAAATGATAAGTGTTTTAGAATAACGATAAGATGATCAATGCTTTCAACAAATTTAGGTCTTTGATCAGTATTCACGATATCCTCCTGAACAAGGGGAGTAAGCTTGAAGAAATTACAAATTTCAGATATAACTCCCACATCATGAATTCCGTCTATATTTATCCAATACTTATAATTACTGTTAAGTGGTTTCAGAAATTCTTTACACTCTTTGTATTCTTTATCATTATAGAAATCCTGGTTATAGGAAATAACCCGAAACCGGGGTTGTTCCATTTTTTTTCTGCCAATGAACGTTAAAGTCCCCGGCGATTTCCCAATTTTCTTTGATTGATTCTTAATAAATCTTGCCATCCTGTAAAGATTAGGTTTACTCATTCAAATTTACTGTATTGTAATGAAAAAGTAGGCAATGTCAAACATTTTTAAGATCTGTTTAGAATAAACCGGCTTTAAAGATTCCATTTAAAATTATCCAATAAAGCAAAAATTCTTTTGCAAATTTTATTATGCTCTGA
>CAYUEI010000111.1:5555-8797 GCA_964443445.1 uncultured Prolixibacteraceae bacterium
CGAATGTGGTACGAATGTGGTACGAATGTGGTACGAATGATGTCCCTTTATGTCCTACCCTGTCCTACCCTAAAATTGGTACACAGTTTTATTTTTTTACTTAGCACTAGTTGCAGAACCGGAAAAACTAAAGATTGAGCATTATACCGATAAAAATTGTTTGTCCCCCGATTAATAATCATCATACTTTTGAATACACTATACTTTTGAAACGCCATTTAAACACAAACTATTTTACAAATGATTAAGGATATTTTATTCCCATCACCTTATAACCTGAAGCGATTCAACAATAATTCAGATACTTTTTATCAGCAACTGGAAGTTTTTACCGGTTGTGTAATAAAAAACGGGAAGCTTATATTCTTTAATAAAGGGGAATTTGTTTTTTCAAAATGTCCGGAAGAAAATGAATCTGAAGAAGATATTCTTCTGGACATTTTAATTACAGGTATATTGTGGAATGAGTATAAAAGCTTACTAACCCAATCAAATTCGCTGAAAATTCAATTTCTCAAATTTCTTTTTACATTAAGAAAAAAAACAACTTATTTAAAGCCGGGTGTTGACAAAATAAGAGGGAGTCTAATTTCAAGATGGATTAAAGAAGATTATTCAGGGAGTTTTAAACCTTCAGTGGTTAATTTAAACAAGCTTACAGAAATTCTCTATTCGACAGGTGAATATGAAGAAGAGAGCAAACGAATCACAAAACTTTGCGGTTCGATAGAAAAGCTTGAAAATGAAAAACAAGATATATTCTTTGAAAAAATATCTGCCTTTAGTTTCTGGTTTAAAACGTCATCAATTTCTAATCTGGGATTTTATACTGAAAATGTAAATTTGTTTTTAAAAACTCATTCTGAAAAATACAAAAACAGGGAAGACTATTTCTTTTGCGGGAAAAAAGAAGTTGAATACCACTTAAACATGGTTGGTGCTTCTATAATGAACCAAAACCTTAAGGAGGATTTCATAAGGACTGAAAATAAAATACTTATGCTTCCGACTTGTATGTGTAAAAATGACAAGTGTAAAGCTGAATATAACGGGGATGCTCTGAAATGCGCTCATTGTACTCCTGACTGCAATGTTCACATAATATCAGTTGATATGAAAAAAGAGGGAATAGAAACAATACTGATAAAACACTCGTCTGATTTAAAAGAAACAATCAAACCCTGGGCAAATCAAAATAAAACAGGGCTGATCGGAACTGCTTGTATCTTGAATTTACTTCAGGGAGGATTCGGAATGAAAAGACTTTCTATACCCACTCAATGCGTATTCCTTGATTATTGCGGATGTAAAAACCACTGGAATAAAAAAGGTATTCCGACTAATATAAATACAAACAGAGTTGCTCAACTCGTATTAGCCTGATATTATTCTTACTATATGTTTTGGTATTAAATATTGTTGTAAATTTATACATATCAACTTAATACCTAAAACAAAAACAAAATGTCAGAAGACCTACTGAAAAAAGCCGACGAATTTCTTGGTAAAGCAATTTTATCGGCTGCTGAATTTCAGCAATTCAATCAAAAACAAACAAATAAGATAGTAAAGGCTGTTTATAAAGCAGCTTTGGCTGAACGTGTCAGACTTGCTAAAATGGCAGCTGAAGAAACAGGCCTTGGTATATGGCAGGATAAAGTTGTTAAAAACATCCTTGCCTCTCAGCTTGTTTACGAAGATATAAAAGATGAAAAAACAGTTGGAATAATATCAAGTGATCCAATAACCGGAATAACTGAAATTGCTCAGCCACTGGGACCTATTTTTGCTATTACACCTGTTACCAATCCTACCTCTACTGCTATTTACAAAATCATGATATGCTTAAAAACCAGAAATCCTATAATTATCAGTGCACACAGGAATGCGTTTAAAAGCACATCTGAAGCAGCAAGGGTTTGTTATGAAGCAGCAGTAAAAGCCGGAGCTCCGGAAGATTGCGTTCAAATGATACCTGCAGGTTCCCGTGAATTTACTCAGACAGTAATGTCACATCCCAAGCTTGCCCTTATCTTAGCTACCGGAGGTACGGGTCTTGTGAAGGCAGCATACAGCTCAGGAAATCCGGCAATTGGGGTAGGTCCCGGAAATGTTCCTGTTTTCATTGATGAAAGTGCAGATATTTCTTTTGCTGTGTCAAGTATTATTTCTTCAAAAACTTTCGATAATGGAACTGTATGCGCCAGTGAGCAATCAATTGTTGTTGAGGACAAAATTGCTAAGGAGGTAAAGGAGGAATTCCAAAAACAAAATTGCTATTTCCTTTCCAAAGAAGAAATTGAAAAAGTTACACAGGTAGCATGGAACGGCGAATCGATGAGTATGAATGCTGCTATTGTCGGTCAACCTGTAAAAGTCATTGCAGAAAGGGCAGGAATTAATGTACCTGATGGAACGAAGATTTTATTGGCCGAGCTTGAAGGTATAGGTCCGGCATATCCTTTATCACATGAAATACTGGCTCCGATACTTGCCTTTTATTCAGCCAAAAACTACAACAGTGCAATCCACTTATGCATCGATCTTAATTATCTTGGAGGAATAGGCCACAGTGCAGGTATTTATGCAAACAATGAAGAAAGAATAAAACAGTTTTCTTCAATTATCAATGCAGGAAGGATTCTTGTTAATACCCCAACTTCTCAGGGAGCTGTAGGAGGTATCTTTAATAATCTGGCTGTTTCCTTAACTTTGGGTTGCGGTACCGGAGGGAAAAACATAACAACTGAAAATATATCGGCAAAACATTTGCTGAATATCCAAAGGGTATGCAGAAGGAAAAACAATGACCTCTTCCTGTCAGCAGATATGAGTAAATATCTGGATGAAAACTATACTGAAAAAGACTTAAAAAACGAATATCATAAAAATCATTAATAAGCTAAGCTATGGTAAACATTGAATATAAAGAAGCTGATAATAATCTATATTTTACTTTTTCCGGTCATCTTGATACAAACACATGTACCTGGATTAATGAAGCAATCTCCAAAGAATTAATAAACAGAAAAGGCAGTGACGATCCTGAAGTGAAAGCTGATTTCAAGATCACTTTCGACTTGCTGGAAGTAAGTTATATCTCATCTTACTTTATTCGGATTTGTATACTTTCAGCAAAACAGTCAAAACCCGGTAACTTCAGAATCATCAATTGCGATCCGATGATTAAAAAGACTTTTAAAATTGCCGGACTTGACGAATCTCTGAATGTTTCGTGACCT
>CAYUEI010000112.1:0-8794 GCA_964443445.1 uncultured Prolixibacteraceae bacterium
TTATAAAGAATTTGGTAATACGGGAATTAAGATTTCATCCTTAGGTTTCGGCTGTATGCGCTTCCCTATGATTAAGGTTAATGGAGAACAAGTAATTGATGAGGATAAGGTTACAGAGATGATTAGGAGTGCTTATGAGCTGGGTGTCAACTATTTTGATAATGCATACTTTTATAACAACGGCTTAAGTGAAATTGCCCTTGGAAAGGCTATCAAAGGTTTTCGTGATAATATTTATATATCGACCAAAAGTCCGGGTCATCTTGTAAAGAAAAAAGGTGATTACAGAAGGATTCTTGAAGAACAACTTAAAAAGCTTGATATTGATTCAGTCGATTTTTATCATTTTCATGGCATAGGATACAATAACTTTCTTTCGATAGACAAGAATACCGGTTGGTTAGATGAAGCCTATAATGCAAAATCTGAGGGCTTAATTAAACACATCTCTTTTTCTTTCCACGACGAACCTGATAATATGATTAAACTAATCGATTTGGGGATATTTGAGTCGGTTCTTTGCCAATATAGCATCGTTGACAGAAGCAATGAAGCAGCTATGGTCTACGCTAAGCGAAAAGGGCTGGGAGTTGTCGTTATGGGACCTCTCGGTGGAGGAAGGGTTACCGGACTTCCCAAAGAGCTTTCTGATAGACTTGGTATTCAGGTCAGAAGTAATGCCGAATTAGCATTAAGATTTGTTTTTGCTAACCCAAATATTGATTGCGCTCTTTCAGGAATGGAAAATATTAACATGGTTGAAGAGAACGCAAGAGTTTCATCTCAAAGAGAACCTCTTTTGCCTAATGAAGTTGAGGCCATTAATGCTATAATGATTGAAAACGAAAAGTTGTCAAATCTTTATTGTACAGGTTGTAGTTATTGTATGCCTTGCCCTCAGGATGTAAATATCCCACATATTTTCAGAATGATGAACTATTACAGGGTGTATAACATAAAAGAGTATGCTAAAAATGGTTATGCTGAAATTGGTACAAATGAATGGGTTCCCGGCACAAGGGCTGATGCTTGTATTGAATGTGGTCAATGCGAGGATAAATGTCCTCAGAAAATTCAAATCATTGATCAGTTGAAAGAATGTCATAAGGAATTGGGGTAGTCCTAAACTAAAGTTCTTAGAGTTTTAAATATACTGATTCAATAAAATTCTCCATTAGTCTGTTCAAGTTTGATGTTGTACCTGTGTAATTATTTATAATTATTGCAATTGATATTTCTCTGCCCGATTGAGTAGTCATATATCCTGCAAAGCTCTTTACCCGGGTTAATGAACCTGTTTTTAATCGGGCTTTCCCTTTAAAAAATGAGTCTTGAAAATAATATTTTTGCGTTCCTTGCTGACCTGAAAGTGGAATGGATTTAAAATACGCTTCATACCACTGACTGTTTTGTCTCATGTAATTTAGAATATCGACCATAAACTTTGAAGTTACTGCATTTGATCTTGAAAGTCCACTGCCATCAGCCATAAAAAGGTTCTTAGTGTCAATTCCCCTGGCTGTCCAATATTCCTTAATTGCAACCACTCCATCAGCTGTTGTTCCTTTGCCTTTAATAGTCAGACCAATGTATTTTAAGAGATGTTCGGCATACAAGTTTATGCTTTCCTGATTCAATTTCTCTATTATTTCAGAAAGGGGAGGAGAGTTCCATTCAAGTATTTTTTTGTTTTTATCTACTTTATTTATGTCAATATGCTTTTTTACTTCTGCATTACCGTTTACTTTTACTAATGAATCTGCAAGTACCTTTTTTAACTCAAAAGCTAGTAATAGGGCGGGATTTGGGATAGATGCCTTAACTGAAAAACCTTTTCTTCCCGCAGGCAATGTACCCTTCACAACACGGTAACTGTCAAAAGGACTTCCAAATACATATGCATTGTCGCGATTTTCTGCTGAAGATAGAACTTCATTCTTTAAAATTAGTTCGGGAATTTCAGGAATAGTCCTGACTACTTCAGTTTTCTTACCAGAAGTATCTGGTGTATTGAATAATAATTCGAAAGTATTATCGTATAAGGCAATGCCTTGGGCAGCTGCTCCATAGTAATTACCAATATCTTCCCATATCCATGTCTGAGGGATATCCTGATCAGCGTAAATAAATGGATCGACAATGATATTTCCCGAAATAGAGTCTATACCGGCCAATTTTATTGAGTGTACCCATTCGGAGAGAAACTTTTTCTTGTCTCCGCTATTACAAAAAAGAGGAGATCCTAGTGTTGGGTCACCACCCCCGGTAATAATTAAGCTTCCTGAAAGGGTTCCATTTGAAATTGCGCCATCTGCCCAAATTGTAGTCTTGAAAGTAAATTCGCCCCCCAATAATTGAAGTGCTGTGGCTGTTGTAATAAGTTTTAATGTTGAAGCAGGAGTAATACACAACTGAGGATCTGAAGCAATGAGTACCTTTCCTGTTGTACTCTCAGAAACATAAATACTTACAGATGCATTTCTGATAATTTGAGAATCGATAAAATCTGAAATTAGATATTCTTTTTCAGGCTCTTTAGCAATAAGGCTAAATGTGAAAAGCAAAAATATCATTATAAATAAATGCTTCATGGGTTGTATTTTTGTTTGAAAGAAACAAAGATAGTATAGTTTTTATTGACATAGAGAAATTGTAGATTTGCAAATAACTATAAAAATTCAAAAATGAGATACTCAGAAGCTACAGAGGGAAGGACTTTCATAATCAGGCTTGAAGACGGAGAAATATTACATGAAGTAATTGAAAAATTTGCTGATGATAAAGGAATTAAAGCAGCCAAACTTATGATTGTCGGAGGCATCGACAAAGGGAGCAAGCTTGTTGTAGGGCCAAAGATTAGCAGAGCACCAATTATAGAACCAATGGAGTACATAATTGAAGATGCATGTGAAGTTGAGGGTTTTGGAACTATATTCCCTAATGAAGAAGGGAAACTTATCTCTCATATTCATCTCTCTGCCGGAAGAAGTGAAAAAGTTATTACAGGTTGTGCAAGAAGAGGGGTTAAGGTTTGGCTCGTTCTTGAAGTCATTTTAACAGAACTTTGCGGAAGTAATGCCAAAAGAGTAAGAGATCACAATGGATTTGAACTTCTATGGCCTTAAAACGGCTCTTTTTTATAATTTTTCTTAATTTTGTAATACAAATACAACATTGTTTTAAAGACTAACTTGTTTGATACCCACAAATTTTTAAACCTTAAATTCTGAAAATATGAAAAAATCATTATTTCTATTATTCCCATTGATGCTTTTTTTCATTGTCCCTTCTCAGGCTCAAATTCTAAGAAATATTGCCAGAAGTGCTGTCAACTCCGCAAAGAACTCTGCAGAAGATAGAGTTGAAAAGGAAGTAGATAAGAAAGTTGAAAAAGAAGTGAATAAACTCTTTGACAAAGCACTTGAAAAAGATTCAACAAAATCTTCTGCAACTAACCCTGCTGAGAAATCTGGCAGCAGCAAAAGTGACGAACCTCAGGACATGTCAAATATCATGAAGAAACTTGGGGTAAACACTGAAAATGTAAAATATAAGGAGAGTTACAAATTCAATTCTCAGATTGTTACTGAAATCATTATGACAGATGCTGATGGTAAGAAAGCCAAGCCCTCTGAATATGTTATGGGTTTCAATGAAAGTACATCTGATTTAATGATGAAGATGAACGAACAAAGTAATTCTACAACTACGATTATTGATACAGAAAACTCCTGCATGTTGATGTTGACTGATTCTGAAGGCAAAAAGTCGGGTTTTGCTTCTAAATTTGATCCTAATGCAAAAGCCCCTCAAGGAGGACAAATGCCTGATAGCAAAACTACTGAAGAAAAAACTGAAGATTGTAAAATGACCAAAACCGGTAATTCAAAAACTATTAGCGGTTATTCTTGTAACGAATATCGTTGTGAAACTTCTGATGAAATTTCAGTTGCCTGGGTTACCAAAGACATATCTGCCAGCAATAATAAAATGTTTAAAAACTCAACCTTCGGATCTTCTTTTGTAACTGATGGATTTGAAGGGATGGTAATTCAATATGAATTCAAATCAAAGAAAGATAAATCAGAAACTGTTACAACCGTTAAAAGTATTGATATGAACAAACAAAGTTCTTTCTCTACTAAAGGTTATTCAGTATCCAGTTTCTCATTCGCACCCGGAAAGTGATAAATTTTAAATATTTAAAAAGACCGGTTAAAAGCCGGTTTTTTTGTATTTTGGTGAGCATATAATCTTGAGTAAATTTTTTTAATGCTGCGAAATATTTTAATAATCGGAATAGGAGGCTTTTTGGGAAGCACACTCCGTTACCTTAGTCAGCTGGCAGCCGGAAAACTTTTTCCACCAGGTTTTCCGGTTGGAATTTTTATTATAAATATAATTGGCTGCTTCATCATTGGTATTGTTTACGCCCTTTCTGAAAAAGGCAATTTTCTTAGTGCAGAAATGAGACTTTTCCTCACTGTAGGATTCTGTGGAGGATTCACAACTTTCTCAACTTTCGCTTACGATAATCTGATATTGCTGAAAGATAATTCAATAGGATTGCTTTTGTTAAATGTTTTAGGCAGCATAACCATAGGAATTCTTGCTGTTTATGGAGGTATAATTTTCATTCGTTCAATTATTTAATACTTAAATTATGGAACTGAAAGATAAAGCAAAAATGTTAAGGATTTTTTCAGGCGACTCAGATAAAGTTCATGGTAAATGTCTTTATGAATCAATAGTTGAAGAAGCCAGAAAGAGAGGTTTAGCAGGCGCTACTGTTTATCGTGGAATTATGTCTTTTGGCGCGAGTCATTCAATTCATACAATGAAAATATTTGCCCTTTCCGGCGATTTACCAATAATCATCGATATCATTGACGAAGAAGAGAAAATTAATAATTTTATCCCTGTTGTAAATGAACTTCTTGATAATTCAGGAAAAGGAGGTTTGATTATTGTTGAGGATGTGAATGTTGTAAGGTATTCCAGAGGGAAAAAATATAGCGAATAATTTTAATGGAACTTTCAATTTTAAAGGATATAGTAATAATTCTTGCGCTTTCAACTTTTGTAAATCTCATTTTTACTAAGCTGAAGGTGCCTACTATCGTTGGGTACCTTCTTACCGGAATAATTGCTGGCCCTCACTTACTATCGTTGATAAGCTCTCAGCATAATATCGAGCTGATGGCTGAAATTGGTGTGGTGCTTCTCCTCTTTTCAATAGGCATGGAGTTTTCTTTAAAGCACCTGCTGAAGATAAGAAGAATCGTTTTTCTGGGGGGACTGCTGCAAGTGATATTTACAGCTGTGGTTTTTATGATTATTTTTAATATTCAAGGGACAAACATTAAAACCGGACTATTTATCGGGTTTATTGCTGCCATGAGTAGCTCGGCACTTGTATTAAAACTTTTACAGGAAAGATCAGAGCTTACTTCAAACTATGGAAGGACTGTACTTGGAATATTGATTTTTCAGGACTTAATGCTTGTTCCCCTTTTGTTGTTCAGTGATTTCTTTAGCAGCCATCCGACCAATTTCTCCAGCCAAATATTCATTTTGCTTCTAAAAACACTTGCTATTATTGGTTTTGTTTATGTTGGAAATAAGTGGCTTATTCCTAAACTTATGAGGGTAATTGCCTTTGCCAAGAATCAGGAACTTTTTATGATGAGCATTTTTCTAATTTGTCTGGCAGTTGCATTGTTGACATATCAGATGGGTATGTCGCTTGCATTTGGAGCTTTCCTTGCAGGCTTAATGGTTTCAGAGTCGGAGTATAGCCATAATGCCTTTGGAAGCTTAATCCCTTTTAAAGACCTCTTTTCAAGCTTCTTTTTTGTATCAATAGGAATGATGCTTGATATGCAGTTTGTGATTGAAAAATTCCCAATTGTATTGATTTCAGTATGCATTCTACTTATTATTAAAGCTGTTGTTGCAGGGGGGACAGGTTTTCTACTTGGACATACTTTCAAAGGGACTATACTTGTTGGTTTTGCTTTAAGTCAGGTAGGTGAATTCTCTTTTATACTTGCTAAAATAGGCCTTGATAAAGAAATAATTACTTCATCCTACTATCAGTTGTTCCTTTCTGTTGCTGTTATTTCAATGGCTGCATCACCATTTTTAATGAAAGCATCATTGCCATTTGCTAATTTGATTCTTAAACTGCCAATTCCTGAATATATAAAGAAGGGTTTATTCCCACTCCCGGAAATAGATTTGCCGGAAATGAAAAATCACCTGATTATTGTAGGTAAAGACAGTAGTGCCTTAAGTTTATCTTTAATGGTAAGGCACCTTAAAATGCCTTACGTTTCAATTGTTTTTGATCCGATTACAGTCAGGGAAAGGCAAAAGAAAGGTGAATCCATTATTTATGGCGACGCTGTTAACGAATCTATTCTATTGAAGGCTCATGTAAGGGCTGCTGATATTATTGTTATTTCTGTAGGTAGCTTAATTCCTTCAATGGAAATAATAGAAGCTGTCAGAAGACTTAATAAGCATATTTATATTATAGTCAGGGCAAAAGATATTAACGATATTGAACAGCTTTTCAAATTAGGAGCCGATCAGATATTTCCTGAAAACTTTGAAATAGCAATCGACCTGTTAGGAAGGATTTTGTCAAAAAGGTTGCTGCCGAAGAAAGATTTAAATTCAATTCTTGGTAGTATAAGAGACGATCATTATGGTATTTTCAGTGAAGTTGACAAAGAAAACAGACCTTCTCTTCTTGATGAATTGCCTAACCTTGAAATTTCAGCTGTTGAACTTGAAAATAATCCTTTAATAATTGGCAAGAATGTTGCTGAGCTTGATCTTAGGAAAAAGGTTGGCGTAACGCTTGTAGCTATCAAAAGGGGAGAGGTTGTTATTGAACATCCGTCTGCTAAAGATAAACTGTGCATCGGTGATATTCTTTATTTACTTGGAACTTACGAACAAAACGCCGTTGCTGTTGAATATTTCTCTTCTGTTAGCCAGAATTAAAGTTAAAATGTTTTTAAGGCTTACTTTTCAAATGCATTCAATTAATCATCATACTCATAAATAATTATATTTGTATCTCTTTTAAAAAGTTATTAATAATTGAACGATATGAGTTTTACACATGAAGTTGAAGGCATGATTTGTGTTGCACAAGGTGCAAATCATGGCCCGGCTCCCATACCTGAAGAAGGTCGTTGGGTTAAAGCCAAAGAAGTAAAAGACATTTCGGGTTTAACACACGGAGTGGGATGGTGTGCACCTCAGCAAGGCGCATGCAAGTTGACCTTGAATGTTAAGGAAGGTATCATTGAAGAAGCCTTAGTTGAAACAATTGGTTGTACCGGTATGACACATTCAGCAGCTATGGCCGCTGAAATTCTTCCAGGTAAGACTATCCTTGAAGCATTGAATACTGACCTTGTTTGCGATGCTATTAATACTGCAATGCGCGAATTATTCCTTCAGATTGTTTACGGTCGTACTCAGACTGCTTTTTCAGAAGGCGGTCTGCCAATAGGCGCCGGTCTTGAAGATTTAGGTAAAGGTCTTCGTGGTGTTACAGGTACTTTGTACGGAACGAGCGCAAAAGGTCCTCGTTACCTTGAAATGGCTGAAGGTTACATTACTAAAATTGGTTTAAGCGAATCCAATGAAATTATTGGATATGAATTCGTGAGTCTTGGTCGTATGATGGATATGATCAAAACAGGTACTGACGCAAATGAAGCACTTAAAAAGGCTTCCGGCAAATACGGCCGTATGGAAGATGCAGTTAAAGTAATTGACCCACGTAAAGAATAGGAGGATAAAATATGCCATTATTTGAAAGTTACGAAAGAAGAATCAACCAGATCAATAAAGTGTTGAATTCCTATGGCATTTCTTCTATTGAAGAAGCCAAAAAAATATGCGATGATAAAGGTGTTGATGTTTACAATATCGTTAAAGACATACAGCCTATTGCATTTGAAAATGCTATGTGGTCTTACATTGTTGGTGCAGCAATTGCAATCAAAAAAGGTCAGACTAACGCAGCTGATATTGCTGCTACTTTAGGCGAAGGTTTACAGGCTTTCTGTATTCCCGGATCTGTTGCTGATGACCGTAAAGTAGGTATTGGTCACGGAAACCTTGGCGCAATGTTACTTCGCGAAGAAACAAAATGCTTTGCATTCCTTGCAGGACACGAATCATTCGCAGCTGCTGAAGGTGCAATCGGTATAGCTAAATCAGCTAACCGTGTTCGTAAAGAACCTTTACGAGTTATCCTTAACGGTCTTGGTAAAGATGCGGCAAAAATTATCGCTCGTATCAACGGTTTTACTTATGTACAAACTGACTTCGATTATTATACAGGTGAATTGAAAGAAGTAGCTCGTACAGCTTACTCAAAAGGTGACAGGGCAAAAGTAAATTGCTATGGCGCCAACGACGTACGCGAAGGTGTTGCAATTCTTCATAGCGAAGGTGTTGATGTTTCAATTACAGGTAACTCAACTAACCCAACCCGTTTCCAGCACCCAGTTGCAGGTACATACAAAAAAGAATGTATCGAACAGGGTAAGAAATATTTCTCTGTAGCTTCAGGTGGCGGTACAGGCCGTACCTTACATCCTGATAACATGGCTGCAGGTCCTGCTTCTTATGGTATGACAGATACTATGGGACGTATGCACTCTGACGCTCAGTTTGCCGGTTCTTCTTCTGTTCCTGCTCATGTTGAAATGATGGGATTGATCGGAATGGGTAACAACCCAATGGTTGGAGCTACAGTTGCTGT
>CAYUEI010000113.1:0-8748 GCA_964443445.1 uncultured Prolixibacteraceae bacterium
ATATCTTGACATGTATGCTCCTGTAGTAAAAGGAGTTGACATGAAATACAACTATGATGAAGCTGAAAAGGTAGTACTTGAAGCATTGGCACCTCTGGGTAATGAATATGTATCGACAGTAAAAAAAGCCTTTGACAACAGGTGGATAGATGTTTATCCAAATACAGGAAAACGTTCGGGAGCTTATTCAAACGGATCTGACTATGATGGCCATCCTTATATATTACTGAATTACAATGACCTATATGATGATGTAAGCACACTTGCCCATGAACTCGGGCATACAATGCAAAGTTATTTTTCAAATAAAACACAACCATATCCATTATCTGATTATACAATCTTTGTTGCAGAAGTAGCTTCTACTTTCAATGAAGTACTTTTATTCAATTATATGATTGACAAAGTTAAGGATGATGACATTAGACTTTCATTTTTAATGGACTGGCTCGATGGTTTCAAGGGCACATTATTCCGTCAGACTCAATTTGCCGAGTTTGAGCTTAAAATTCATGAAGAAGCAGAAGCCGGAAGACCATTGACTGGAGAAACATTATCGAAAATGTATTCAGATATCGTAAAAGCCTATTATGGTCACAATGAAGGAGTATGTTATATTGATGACTATGTCAGTATGGAATGGGCTTTCATCCCTCATTTTTACTATAACTTCTATGTATACCAATACAGTACATCATTTACGGCTTCGATGTGCCTGGCAGAAAAAGTGTTGAATAAAGAGCAGGGTGCACTTGATAAATACATGAAATTTTTATCATCAGGAAGTTCAGATTATTCAATTGAATTGCTTAAAAAAGCAGGAGTTGATATGACAAGCAGTGAGCCGTTTGATAAGACTATCATCGCAATGAATAAAGTGATGGATGAAATTGAAAAAATCCTTGATAAGAAAAACAAATAGACTTTTTTATCAATAAATACAATGTTGTTTTTAAAATTTGAGTAATATTAATGCCTGAAATTTTAAACAGATTTTTTATTTGCAATAAAATGGAAGACATTGAAAATGTTGGGTTTAACAACGAGAAGTACCTTGAGGAGCAAACGGCTTCTATATTAGAAAGAGTAAATAGATTTAATGATAAGTTATATATAGAATTTGGAGGTAAACTTCTATACGATTATCATGCTTCCAGGGTACTTCCCGGTTTTGACCCAAACGTCAAGATGCGTCTTCTTCAGTTATTGAAAGATAAGGTTGACGTAATATTATGCATCCATGCCGGTGATATTGAAAGAAATAAGATAAGAGCAGATTTTGGAATTACCTATGATGCAGATACATTAAAGACCATAGATGATTTCAGAAGCTGGGGTATAAATATCACGGCAGTAGTTATAACCCGATATCAGAATCAACCTGCAGCAACTGCATTTAAAAATAAATTAGAACACAGGGGTGTTAAAGTTTATCTTCATTACCCTACTCAGGGTTACCCCACTGATGTTGATTTAATTGTGAGCGATAAGGGATACGGGGCTAATGAATATATTAAAACAACAAAACCTATAGTTGTAGTAACCGGTCCGGGTCCGGGAAGCGGAAAGCTTGCAACATGTCTTTGCAATTTATATCATGAATATAAGAATGGTATTAAAGCCGGGTATGCCAAGTTTGAAACATTTCCTATCTGGGATTTACCTTTAGATCACAAAGTTAATATAGCCTACGAAGCAGCAACAGTTGATCTCAGAGATGTTGTAATGATCGATGAACATCACCTAAGGGCTTATAATAAAAAAGTAGTCAACTACAATCGCGATATCGAAGCTTTCAACCTTTTAAAAAGGATTCTTGAAAAAATTACCGGAGGCAAGTCAATGTATCAATCGCCCACGGATATGGGAGTCAACAGGGCAAGTGCCGGAATTGTAAATGATAAGATTATTTCTGAAGCTTCGCATCAGGAAATAGTTCGCCGTTATTTGAAATGTGCTGTTGAATATGCAATGGGATTAGCTGACAAAGATACGCTTCTACTTGCCAAAGAAATTATGGATAAGGTTGGTGCAAAAGTTGAAGACAGAGAAGTTTTAATTCCTGCCAGAAAAGCTGCACAAACGGCAGAAGAAACAGGCAAAGGAAACGCAGGTTTATATTGCGGATCAGCAATTCAGTTACATGATGGTACTATAATTACAGGAAAAAATTCTGAACTTTTACATGCTTCTTCAAGCCTAATTTTAAATGCAACCAAGCATTTAGCCGGCTTACCTGATAGCATGTATCTCATTCCAAAAAACATAATCGATTCAGTATCACATTTGAAACACGATATTTTAAAAGGAAGGATGGTCAGCCTTGATGTTGAAGAAACATTGATAGTACTGGCAATTAGTGCCCTTTCAAACCCTGCCGCACAAATGGCCCTTGAAAATCTTGAAGGTCTCAGGGGATGTGAAGTCCACACTACTCATATACCAACTCCGGGAGATGAAGCAGGATTCAGAAAGTTAATGGTTAATTTAACCTGTGATCCTGAGTTCTCAAGTAAAAGGCTTTTTATCAGCGACTGACAAATAAAATTTAAATCTATACTGCTTAAGAAAAAGGTTAAGGGTAATAGAAATATTCGTTATTTTTGATAAAATAATAACATGAAACGAACATGTTTGTACTCAATCTCAATTACCATTGTGAATGAGTCATGTGAGTTCCATCCGACAATTTAAAAAAAACAAATTCTTTACGGATGAAAACTATAATATTTCCCTTAATTGTTTTTTGTATTATATCACTGACATTGCCCTCCTGCAAACAAATCTGGCTATCGCAAAGTACAGTGATTAAAGGAAAAACAGATTACAAACTCCGGGACAGCATAAGTAAATATCAAAAGAAGCTTACCAAACAAGAAGCTGAAGAAATCCTTTCAAAGAATTTAAAACAAACCATAATTGGGACTGTTGAACCTGAAATCACAAATGATCTTCAGGTCAACGATGGATATATCATATTATTTAATGATAGCATCAGTCAATATTGGTCGGAGAAAATAGTATACAAACGGGAGCACTTCAGCAATATGACCATTGAAGACTTCAATATTAAAAAACATGTAACCAGAATCTCATACGATGATATAGAATCGGTCAGAATTATCAAAGGTAAAAGAGCTGACAGGTATGATTTTATTACCCGACATAATTATCCCAACGGATATTTCGGTAATATTTTTCCTTATGAGAAAATTAATGAGGACAATCCTTCAGATATAGCTGTAATTGCAAGTATGCTTTTGCTTTTTAAAAATTTAAAAGAATGAAAACTGACAGGCGGAATTTTATTAAGACATCAGGAATAATCTCTATTGCTGGTCTCCTTGGTACCGGACAATTATCAGCTTCACCTTTTATGAATAGCAAAGTAAAAAACAAAAAAGGATTGTCGTTAAGCTTCATTTCATATGACCTTCTGCTAAGGCATACATTTACGCTTGCAAACAGTTCCCGGAAAAATACTCCTGCCATGCTTGTGTGCATTGAAAAAGACGGTATCAAAGGATTTGGAGAAGCTTCAATGCCACCTTATCTTGGAGAAAGTGTTGAAACTGCCACAAAATTTCTGTCATCAATAAATTTAAGTCAGTTTAACGATCCTTTTAAAATTGATGAAATATTGGAATATGTTGATTCGACAATGCCGGGCAATACAGCAGCAAAAGCATCGATAGACATAGCCCTACACGATCTGACAGGTAAAATGATGAAACAGCCATGGTATAAAATATGGGGGTATGACTCTTCAGATACACCATCTATATGTTTTACCATTGGTATTGACACACCTGAAATAATAAAATCAAAAGTATCAGAAGCTTCACCTTACAATATTCTGAAAGTAAAATTAGGCAGGGAGAATGACAGGGAAATAATAGAAACAATAAGGTCAGTAAGTGACAAACCTATATATGTTGATGTAAACCAGGGGTGGACAAACAAAGAGAAAGCCCTTGAAATGATTTGGTGGTTGAAAGAGAAGGGGGTAGTACTGGTAGAACAGCCAATGCCTAAAACGGCTGTTGACGACATGGCTTGGCTGACACAAAACAGTCCTCTGCCAACTATTGGTGATGAGTCAGTTCAAAGATTACCTGATGTAATTAAAGCTAATGGAGTATATCATGGCATCAATATAAAACTGATGAAATGTACCGGAATGAGAGAAGGTCACCGGATGCTCGAGCTTGCCCGCACACTTGGAATGAAAGTTATGGTTGGCTGCATGACAGAGACATCATGTGCTGTTTCAGCAGCAGCGCAGCTTTCACCAAAAGTTGACTGGGCAGATCTTGACGGAAATTTATTAATAACAAACGATCCATTTACAGGTATTAAAATAATAAACGGCAAAATCACGTTAAACGATAATCCGGGAATAGGGATAAGTGAAGTAAAGAAGGTATTATGAAACAAATGGTCGTATTGACGGGAGCCGGCATGAGTCAGGAAAGTGGAATTAGTACTTTTCGTGATTCCGGAGGTTTGTGGGAAGAACATAACATTATGGATGTTGCCTCACCGGAAGGATGGAAAAGGAATCCTGAAATGGTATTAAATTTTTACAATGACAGAAGAAAACAACTACTTGAAAGTAAGCCACACTCAGGGCATATTGGCTTAGCTGAACTGGAGAAAAAGATAAATATCAATATAATTACACAAAACGTTGATGATCTTCATGAAAGAGCAGGTAGCACTAAAGTTTTGCATCTGCATGGAGAACTAAAAAAAGCAAGAAGTTCGATTGACCCCGGATTAATTTATGAAATTGAAGGATGGCAGTTAAACATTGGTGATAAATGTGAAAAAGGAAGTCAGCTAAGGCCTCATATAGTCTGGTTTGGAGAAGCTGTTCCGGAAATAAACAATGCAATTCCTATCGTCCAGAATGCTGATATAATGGCAATAATAGGAACTTCACTTCAGGTATATCCCGCTGCAGGACTTGTTAATTGGGTAAATAAAGGTGTTCCTGTTTTTCTCATTGACCCTAATCCTTCAGGATCTTATCACGGAGTTCAGATAATAAAAGAAAAAGCCTGTAAGGGAGTAGAGATTCTTGCAAAAGAGATTGAAAGGTACATTTGAATTGTCTTTTTCCCGAATACTATTGTATTTTTACGAAATGAAACGACTCTATTTATATATAATCAAAACTTTCATAGGTCCATTTATACTTACATTTTTTATATGTGTCTTTATTTTATTGATGCAGTTTTTATGGAGGTACCTTGATGATCTGGTTGGTAAGGGTCTGGAAACGGGATTAATACTGGAATTGATGTCGTATGCAGCACTAAGTTTAGTGCCAATGGCATTGCCCCTTTCAATACTTCTGGCATCAATAATGTCATTTGGTAATCTTGGCGAAAGGTTTGAACTTCTTGCCATTAAAACCAGCGGAATATCATTGTTGAAAATAATGAAACCCCTGATTATCCTGAACATTATTTTGACCATGGGAGCTTATATTTTAGCCAATGAAATAATACCTGTTACCAATGCAAAATTTGCAGCCTTGTTATGGAGTGTAAAAGAGCAAAGGCCCGAAATGATAATTAAAGAAGGAATATTTTCTAATGAAATAGATGGATATAGCATAAAAGTAAACAGAAGGGATCAAAAAACTGACGCTCTGCTTGGGATAATGATTTATGATCATACATCAGGGAAAGGGAATGTAAGTGTTACAATAGCTGATTCAGGTTATCTGAATATGTCGGATGATAAACAGTATATGATTCTTACCTTGTATCATGGAGAAAATTATGCTGATGAGAAACCCGGAGAAAAAGACTCAAAACAAAAAAATCCTTTCAGGAGAGAAAAATTCAGAAAACAGGAAGTAGTAATCAACGTACATAACTACGATTTAAAAAGAATTGATGAGACCTATTGGAAAGATAGCTATAAGATGCTTAAAAACCGGCAGCTTGATGTTGCTGTCGACTCCTTGAAAAAGATTTATACAGACAGAGAAAAGCTGGTAGCAATTGGAGTTAACTATAATAAATCATTGAATGAAATAATTACAAATAATTTTTCTCCTGATTCATTAAAAAAACCTGTTCAGGAAGGCCCCTTTAAAGTATTTGATTTCGATTCACTTTATGCAAGTTTATCAAGGGAGCAAAGGACAACAATATTACAACATGCTCAAAGAAATGCCCAATCAAATCAAAGAAGTGTATTGCAATATGAATCTGACTTATACAATCGGCTGAAGAATATCAATCAACATCTTCTTGAGTGGCATAGAAAGTACACATTATCATTTGCATGCCTGGTTTTCTTTTTCATTGGAGCACCATTAGGCGCGATAATTAGAAAAGGTGGATTCGGGATGCCTGTAGTTGTTTCAATACTGTTATTCATTTCTTATTATCTTGTTTCAATGATTGGTGAAAAGGTAGCCAGAGAAGGTGTATGGATTGTAGGTTCAGCAGTTTGGTTTTCAACAATATTGTTTTTTATTATTGGAATTTTTCTGACAAGGCAGGCAGTAACAGATTCTATTCTCATGAATTCAGACACCTATTCAAAAGTGTTTAGAAAAATTAAGATATTCAGCCTTTTTGAATCAGAAAAAAATGATGTCATAAGTGATGAAAATACTTTTCCTGACGAATAAGGTACCATACCCTACAAAGGATGGAGGGTCAATAGCGTCGATGTCAATGATTAAAACATTATCTGACGCAGGGCATAGTGTGACTGTACTTTCCATGAATACAAGGAAACATCATATTACGCCTTATGATATTCCTAAAGATTTAAGATCAAGAATTATATTTCATTTGATAGAAGTTCCGGCTAAAATTACAGTTCAGGGCTTAGTAAAGAATCTATTGTTTTCAAAGATTCCATATAATGCAGATAGGTTTATTGATAAAAATTATAAATATTACCTGGAATCGCTTCTTCAGGCTAATAAATATGACATAATACAATTAGAAGGTTTATATCTGTGCCCCTATATTGATACTATAAGGCAATCATGTAAAAGCAAGATTGCTTACCGGAGCCATAATATTGAATATGAAATATGGGAAAGAACTTTAAAAAATTCAAAAGGCATAAAAAGATGGTATCTTAAAATTCTATTTGAAAGGCTAAAGGTTTTTGAATTATCCTACATCAACAAATATGATTTTCTGATTCCAATTACATCAAGAGACGAAAAAAAGCTAAATGAATCGGGCAATATTAAACCATCATCAACAATTCCTGCCGGATTTGATTTCGCGAAGAATGAACCTTCAGCAAATCCTTTAAAAAATGATATCTTTTTCATTGGGGCGCTCGACTGGACTCCAAACCAGGAAGGGTTAATATGGTTCTTTGAAAATTGCTGGGAAAGAATAAAAGAAAGCTGCCCGAAGGTTAAATTTTTCATTGCCGGCAGAAATGCTCCCGATTGGTTCATTAAATATCTGAAAAAGTATCAGGTTGAATATATTGGAGAAGTCCAGAATGCACATATATATATCCGGAAACATGGAGTAATGATTGCCCCGCTGTTATCGGGAGGAGGCATGAGAGTTAAGATTATTGAAGGAATGAGTTTGAAAAAGCCTATAGTCACTACTTCAATAGGATGTGAAGGGATTGATGCCATGAATGAGAGGGACATTTTTATTGCAGATAACCCTAAAGAGTTCATTGATTACACAACAAGATTAATCAAAGACATAAAGCTTCAATCTGAAATATCCAATAATTGCTATACATTTGTAAAAGAGAATTTTTCTAACGAAAAACTGACATCTCATTTGATAGAATTTTACAAAAACAACATTGAATGAAATTAATTTTTTGGGTATTTGTATTCGCTGTATTTTACACATATGCAGGATATGCAATAGTCTTATTTTTACTTACCCTTTTTAAAAAGAAAGAAGAAAGTCCTGCTCTGCCTGAAGAAGATAAAGAATGGCCTGAAGTATGTCTTTTTGTAACAGCTTATAACGAGAAATCAATTCTTGCAGAGAAAATCAGCAATTGTCTGTCCCTTGATTACCCAAAAGAAAAATTGAAAATAGTATTTGTAACAGATGGTTCGGATGATGGTAGTTATGAATATTTGATGAATAGCCCCGACATAAGTGTTTACCATGAATCAGAAAGAAAAGGAAAGATAAATGCGATGAACAGGGGGATGACGTTCATTTCATCACCAATTGTAATATTTACAGATGCAAATACAAAGCTCAATAAAGAATCAATAAAACTAATTGCAAATGAATTCTTTGATCCTCATATAGGTTGCATTGCAGGGAGAAAGAAAGTTGTAAGTACTAATAAATCCAGTGCTTCAGAAACGGGAGAAGGTCTTTACTGGAAATATGAATCATGGCTTAAAACAAAGGACTCAGAATTTAATATGCCAATTGGCGCTGTAGGTGAGCTTTTTGCCATAAGGACCGAGTTGTTTGAGCCTGTTGCAAAAGATACTGTCCTCGATGATTTCATAATTTCTTTCAATATTCTTGATAAAGGTTTCAGGATTAAATATGTTCCTGATGCAATAGCTTCAGAAACTGCTTCATTGAATGTAGCCGAAGAATTAAAAAGAAAAATAAGAATAGCAGCAGGGGGCATTCAAACTGCAATAAGATTAAAGAAATTTCTTAATCCTTTCCGATATCCTAAACTATCATTTCAGTTTTTTTCTCATAAAATATCAAGATGGACATATACTCCATGGCTTTTATTTAGTCTTTT
>CAYUEI010000114.1:0-8748 GCA_964443445.1 uncultured Prolixibacteraceae bacterium
CCCAACGTGGCGGCATAGGCTGAGTGCCGGTCAACTGAGTGAAATATTTCAGTAAACCGTTTTGGGTAGAACTGTATATGAAGAAATAACTTTTATCTCTGCTGCATGAAGCAATTTCCATAATAGTGGAATCTCTCCTCCCAATATCTGCATGTCCTATTGCTCCGTTATCGTAATAGATTGAATAGTTTTCTGAAGATATAAAGTGGGGCACTGAATAATTAAGGTTTACTTCTCCCCAGGAGTAGCCCCAGTGAGGTTCGTTGTTAAGATTTAACCTGTAACCTCTCCTGTTTGTAGGAATTGCTCCTTCTCCCCCACCGAATATCATTTCATCCCTTTTCAGTTTGAAAATGAAGCCTGTTGTATCAGCCCTTCCAATAAAACCCTCATGAGATGCAATCAATTGATTATCAAAATCAAAATAATTAATATTTAGGTTTCTCTTGTCGATCACAAGTTTTACTGAATCTGTTTTCAATATAATTAAACTGCCGCTTTCAATCTTTGAGAAATTAACACCCGAAGGTTTCATGATAACAGCATCAGTTGTTTTGCTTTCATTTGTCTCCGCTAAAGAAATCCTTATAATATTCTGCGACCATGGAGTGATAATTAAATTACCTCCATCAGTATTTAATGAAAACGAGCTTAATCTTTCCTGCTGAGATAAGCTGTTTTGAGAAAAAGCAAATCCCCCCGAAAGAAATAAAAGCAGCAATAAAATGATATTCAGCTTCATATTAATATTTTACATTACTTTAATTCAAGCACCAACGCTGTTTTGCCATCTACAGAAATATCACCTCCAAGGTTGAATGTTTTGCCCGATATAATATCGTATCCTTGTTTAAAATTACCTATTCCTTCTTTGAATTTAGCTGTTTGAATAACTTGTCCCGAGGGGTTGTTATTCAATACAACCATTACAGTTTTGTTATCATTAATCCTGAAATAGGTATATACATTATTCTGAGGAATGAAATGTAAAAGCCTGCCATTATGAATAACCGGGTTTCCATTTCTCCATTTAATAAGCTTCTGAAGGTAGTTGTAAACAATCTTTTCATTTTCTGTTCTCTGCTCAGGAATGAAAACAGACCTGTCATGATCTGCCCATCCTCCGGGCATTTCACGCCTGATATCACCATCGCCTTTGCCTTTATCACCTCCCATCATTATTTCACTTCCATAATAAATCTGAGGAATACCTCTCGTTGTTAAAAGGAAAGTAAATCCAAGAAGATAATTTTTCATATCATTCTTAACCTGAGTGCTAAATCTCTGAGTATCGTGATTATCGGCAAAAACAACCAGATTAAATGGATCGGCATAAAGATAATCCTCTGTAAGTGTTGACCAAAGCTGACCTGTTCCTCTGTCCCATCCTTGTTCATCTTCGTTAAAAGCAACAGATACAGCATCATGCATACAGAAGTCCATTACTGATGGAAGCCCTGAATCATATCCGTCATGATTTAAGGTGCCTGATTGCCAATAAGCAACATCATTTGGCCTGTGCTGCCAACATTCACCTACAATATTTAAATCGGGAAATTCCTTTAATATAGCTTTCGTCCACTCAGCTGCTTTCAACGGGTCGTTATATGGGTAAGTATCTACTCTGATTCCATCTATTCCTGCATATTCAAGCCAGTATATAGCAAACTGCTTCAGGTATGTAAGCATATATGGGTTATTTTGATTAAGATCAGGCATATCGCTTACAAACCAACCATTGAAATTAAGATCAGTATCAAAGTCAGAAGCGTATGGATCGCAGGTAACAGGAATTCTGTAATTTGTTTGAGTATAGGTAGTTCCTCCGTTAATCCAGTCGTTGAACGGAAGATTCTTCATCCATGGATGAGTTGAGCCACAATGATTTGGAATCATATCCATTATTACTTTCAAATTATTGTTGTGGCAAACTTTAACCATATTCTTAAACTCTTCGTTTGAACCAAAACGAGGATCTATCTTATAATAATCGGTAGTGGCATATTGATGATATGACCCTCCCGGAAGGTTATCTTCAAGAAGAGGAGTAGTCCATATTGCTGTTATACCCAAGTCCTTCAGATAATTGATATTGTTTACAATCCCTTTGATATCACCACCGTGCCTTCCGTATTGATCAGCCCTGTTAGCCCTGTCAGGGTAGCCATCAATATTATCGTTTAACGTATCTCCGTTAGCAAATCTGTCAGGGAAGAGCAAATACATAACATCTGAATTATCAAAGCTTTTCCTTTGAGATGAATTTAACGATCGTTCTTGCAAAGTATAATTGTATTTGGCTGTTTTCTTGCCATTTTTAAAAATAATATCAAAACTACCAGGTTTTGCTTTTCCAATCTTGAGATCTATAAAAAGATAATCAGGACTTTGAGGCCTGGTTACTGAAAATATTGATACCCCCTCGTAATTAATTTCAGGGGTGAAAGATGAAATGTTTTCTCCATAAACCATCAATTGCAGGTTTGTATTTTCAAAGCCTGTCCACCACATTGGGGGATCTACCCTTGTTACCTGTGCAAAGGAAATATTGCTTAACAATAAGGCACACAATAAAAACAACATTATTCTATTCATGACTATCAAATTTTAAAAGAGTGTTCAAAAACTGAAGTACAATTTTTATTTAAAGTTACGATGTTATCCGATAGGTTGATACTGATATTGTTTTCAGAATAGTTAATTATTTCAATAATTTCCTGAGAAACAATTATCTTAAGCAATGTTCCCCTGAAGAGAATCTTAAATGAGTAAGATTTCCATCCGTCGGGAATAAGTGGATTTATTTTCAACATATCGTCAATTACCCTCATTCCTCCAAATCCAATAACAAACGACATCCATGTCCCGCCCATACTCGTAGTATGCAATCCATCGCAGGTGTCATTGTTGTAATCATCAAGATCAAGCCTTGAAGTCCTGAGGTATAGCTCATACGCTTTTTCAGGATAACCTATTGAAGAAGCAAGAATTGTATGAATACTTGAAGAAAGGGATGACTCATGAACAGTTAAAGGCTCGTAAAAATCGAAGTGCCTTCTTATAAAATCCTTATCATACTTGTTCTCAAAAAGATATAGCCCTTGCAAGACATCTGCCTGTTTTATATAAGGTGAACGTAAGATCCTGTCCCATGACCAATGCTGATTGATAGGACGTTGAGATGGATCTATTTCTGAAACAGGAATTAATTCTTTATCCAGAAAACCATCTTGCTGAAGGAATATCTTTCTGGTTTCATCCCATGGAAAATACATTTTTTCGATTATATCTTTCCATCTTGCTGTTTCTGTTTCCTCATTAAAATTGGTTTTCAATTTTAATGTTTTATATCTATCAGAATGCTTTGATTTCAGATATTCAATTGTCTCCAATGTATATTTTAAAGTCCAGACAGCAAAGTTGTTAGTGTACCAATTGTTATTGACATTATTTTCATATTCATTTGGTCCGGTAACTCCCAGCATTACATATCCATTTCTGTGGTCTGACCAGTTCACCCTTTCACTCCAGAAACGTGAGATGCCAAGCAGAACTTCAAATCCATACTGAGCAAGATAATCTTTATCATTGGTATAACGCACGTAATCATGTATTGCATAAGCAATTGCACCGTTCCTGTGTATCTCTTCAAAGGTGATCTCCCATTCATTGTGACACTCTTCTCCGTTGATAGTCACCATTGGGTATAATGCCGAGCCATTCTTAAATCCCAACTTTGCTGCATTTTCAATAGCCTTTGCCAGATGTTTGTATCTGTAAACCAGTAAGTTTCTTGCCACCTTTGGATCAGCAGTGGCAAGATAGAAAGGAAAACAAAAAGCTTCAGTATCCCAGTATGTCGATCCGCCATATTTTTCACCCGTAAAACCCTTTGGACCAATATTTAATCTTTCATCCTCACCTGTATAAGTCTGATTAAGCTGGAATATATTAAATCTGATTCCCTGCTGAGCCGCAACATCACCTTCTATCTTAATATCGCTTGATTCCCATTTCAAATCCCATGCTGATGCATGTTCTTCAAGCATTTTAACGAACCCCTTATCATAAGCGTTGTTTAAAATGACCCTGGATTCACCGAGAAGCTTATCTTTTGGAAAATATTCAGAAGAAACATTTACTCCATACTTATATAATGTGATTTCATCATCCTGTTTCGCATCAACAGTAAAAGATGATGATATGTATTTTTCTTTCCTTTCATTCTTAAATTCAAGGGCATAAGGATTATCATTAATCAACACATTGAATTTCATTCCGCTGCAAACATGGAAATTAGTTTTCCTGGTAGACGCAATGATATAGCCCTCATTGGAATTGACTTCAGAATAAACACTGTCCCAAAATTTCTCACCATAGTTGGAGTCTTCATTTTCTATGTCAAAGTCGACATAAGGGGTAAAACTAATTTTACCGCTAAAGTTAAGAGGACTAATCTTATAGCAAATGGCCCCTGTTTCAGGATTTACAATACTTAAAAAACGAAGGGAAGTAACTTTCACTTTCCTGCCGCTTTTCAGAGAAGCAACAAATGTTCGTTTCAAAGTGCCATCTTTCATATTCATTTCCCTACGGAATGATTCAATATTCATCTCAGCAAGGTCGAGCTCTTCATTGTCAATCAATATATTGATCCCAATCCAGTTGGCTGCATTAAGTACTTTTGCAAAATATTCAGGGTAACCGTTTTTCCACCAACCCACTCTTGTTTTATCTGGATAATAAACACCGGCTACATAATTGCCCTGAAGGGTTGGTCCGGTAAACTTCTCTTCAAAGTTGCCCCTGCCTCCTTTTCTGCCATTGCCAAGACTAAATAAACTTTCAGATATCTTGTTGTATTCGGGATTATACCTATCCTCTATAATTTTCCACTTATCGTGTACAATAAAATTCTTCATCTCTTTAAATTTTAAAATGCTTCCTTAGAAGGCAATAATTTACCCTAAAGAGCAATACTAAACCATCATCGTTTTATAAACTAAACCACAAACAATAAAACACTATTAGTCAAACAATTCCTTTAATTGTTTAAAGCTAAAATCTTTAAATCCGGAGATAACAAAATCTGCCTCTGCAAGATTTTCAGCATCGCCTATTCCTACACACATCATTCCTCCATTTACTGCAGCTTCCACCCCAGCTGAAGCATCTTCAAATACAACACAATTGCAGGGTCTGATTTCCAAAGCCTGAGCACCTTTTAAAAATACTTCAGGATCAGGTTTTGCCTGAGAAACAGAATTCCCGTCAATCACTGCATCGAAGTACCTGGCAAGATCGAGACGCCCAAGAATCATTGGTGTATTTTTACTTGCTGAACCAATAGCAGTCTTTATTCCTTCATTTTTCAACTGAATAAGAAAATCAACAACCCCCGGAAGAATTTCATCGGGAGTCATCTCACTTATCAGAGATACATATCTGTCGTTCTTTTGCTTAGCCAGGGTTTCCTTTTGACTTTCATCTAATGATATACCCCCGATTTCGAGCAGGATATCAAGAGAAGTCATTCTGCTTACCCCCTTCAATCTTTCGTTATGCTGAAGAGAAAATTCAAACCCTAATTGCTGAGCAATCTCTTTCCATGCGATATAATGATACCTGGCGGTGTCGACAATGACTCCGTCGAGGTCAAAAATACAAGCTTTGATTTTTGACATTAAATAAAATAATTAGTTAGTCTTTTTTGGATTTTTAATAAGAAATACTGATAAAGAACCTAAAATCATTGATACACCACAAATGACAATCATAAAGATTGCATGGTTTTCAAACAATCCTCTCAGAATAGGTCCACCCACTAAACCTGAAATAATCTGAGGCCCGGCAATGGTAAAATTGAAAATCCCCATATACACGCCCATTTTATCTGCAGGCAAAGATTCTGAAAGAAGAGAATAAGGCATTGCCAGAATAGCGGCCCATGCGATCCCAATACCAATCATAGAAATAATCAGTTGTCCCGGTGTATTAAAAAAATACATAGAGATATAACCCAGACCTCCAAGGGCTAAAGCCATTGAATAAGTAACTTTTCTACCCAACAGTCTTGCCAATTTAGGCATGAATACAGAAAAAATAGCAGCGAAAAGGCTGTATGCACCAAACAAAACCCCAACCCAGTTACCGGCTTTCTGATACAAATCGGAAGAAGAATCACCAACAGGCACGCCATAAATATGCTGAGCAATAGCCGGAGTTGTATAAACCCACATAAGGTATAGAGCAAACCATGAAAAGAACTGTACTACAGCAAGTTTTGCCATTATTGGAGGCATCTTGGAAAAAAGACCAATGAAATTACTTAATCTTTCACCTAATGATTTCTTTTCCTTGCTTCTGTGTGCCCATTCATTATAATCAAGATTATTTTGTTCGCAATAAACTTTCGGAGGATATTCTTTAGTCCTTATTACAGTCCAGATAACTGATAAAAGCAAGATTGCACCACCAATATAAAATGACCAGATAACCGAAGGAGGAACCTGTCCGGAAGGCGCAGTATTCTGAACTCCAAGTACATTAGTCAAAATAAAAGGAAGGAGTGAACCGATAACAGCACCGGTGTTGATCAACAAACTTTGGATTGAATACCCTAGAGTACGTTGTTCATCCGGAACCATATCAGCCACCAATGCCCTGAACGGCTGCATAGTAATATTAAAGGAACCGTCCATCAGTGCAAACATAATTGCCCCAAAAACAAGAGCCGGAAGTATAGAAATAAGAGCTGCCGAATTAGGCATGAGCCACATTGCCAGACATGCTACAATAGCACCGCCTAAAATATAAGGGCCTCTTCTTCCAAGCCGGTTCCACGTCCTGTCACTGGCAGCACCCACTATCGGCTGAACAATTAATCCCATCAAAGGGGCAGCGAGCCAGAAGAATGAAAGGGAATGAAGATCTGCTCCCAGATTAGATAAAATACGGCTTACATTGGCACTTTGAAGAGCAAATCCAATCTGGATCCCTAAAAATCCAAAACTTACATTCCAGATTTGCCAAAAATTTAGTCTCGGCTTTTTCATTTCTCTACTTCGTTAAGTTGTTTTAATAATAAGAATTAATAAAAGAATTACACTCCAAAAACTATTCTGGATTCATCATAGAGTAAGAAACAGTCAAACGACTGAAATAAAAATAGCAGAATTACATGTCAAATCTAAATAAAGAGAATGAGAAAAACAATTATTTCTTTCATGTAACTTTCAATAATAGTGTGAGTTTAGGGTGGATTTGATAAAAATCTCCCTATTTCAATCGATTGCGGAAAAAATAAAAAAAGTGTTATTTTTACTAAAAATGTTTCTTTCAAAATCTATTTCACGTCTTAAGGATCAAATATTAAGTGCGTTTTTGGTAAAAGATTACTTCCAAAATCCGAAAAAGTTTTAAAAAATGTGAACCTATTTTAGTTTAGGACAGACAGCATACAAATAGCTACCACATTCGTACCACATACCTATCAAACACCATAAGAAAGTTCGCTTATGGTGTTTGATAGGTATGTGGTACGGATGTGGTATATATTTGGTAAGGATAAAGACATGTCGGAAATTTAAGTTTTGACCGATGATAATCAGAAATTATTAATGTAGAAAAAAGACATAAGAATAAAAATCAATTAATAACACTGAGAACAATGATATGATTATAATTCAATTACTTAGTTGACTTTCTAATAATTAACTGTGTGTCAATAATATGTTTTTCGGGAGTAAAATTTTCGACACCTGAATTTATTCTTTTTAATAATAATTGAGCTGCCACTTTACCCATCTCATAACCATTCTGATCGATAGTTGAAAGAGGAGGATCGGTAAGATTTGTATTTTGTCCGTTACCAAAGCCAATTACACCAACCTGTTCAGGAATTTCTATGCCATTTCTTTTCAATGCATAGACGGCTCCGAGAGCAGTAAGGTCGTTAACAGCAAAAATACCATCAGGAATATTGCCCGACTTAATTAGCTTATCTACAATAGAATCAGCCATATCGAAGTTATCGGCCAGATATGAATTTACCTCTGAGAGTTTTATTCCATTATTAATGATAGCATCCTGAAAACCTTTAAAACGTCCAAGGCCTATATTCAGATTTTGGGGTGCAGACAGATGTATCAGATTTTTGTGTCCCCGTTTAATAAGGAATTCTGTTGCATTGTAAGCTGCCTTATAATCATCGATTAAAACCTGATCACAGGGAAAGTTGTCAGTACCACGGTCGAAAAAGACAAGAGGAATATTATTGTCAGGAAAAAACTTCAGGTGATCAAAATTCTCAGTGTTTTTTGATAAAGAAACAAGTAGTCCCTCAACTCTGTTTGAATAAAGCATCTGTGAATTAGACACTTCCCTCTCATAGCGTTCAGCACTCTGGCAAATCATGACATTATAACCTGCATCGTAGGCAATATCTTCAATTCCACTGATGACTGATGAAAAGAAATAATGAACAGTTTCAGGAATAATAACTCCAATGATAAAACTTCTTGAATGTTTAAGGCTTAAAGCAACTGCATTAGGTTGATAGTTCAGGCTCTTAGCCAGATTGTTAACACTGTTTTTTGTTTGCGGACTTATATCGGGATGATCTTTCAGAGCCCTCGAAACTGTTGAAGGTGAAATACCCAATTTTCGTGCAATATCCTTTATAGTTATCTGACTACTTCTCATGTTTGATAAAAATGAAAACTAAAGGTATAAAATTTCGTTATATAT
>CAYUEI010000115.1:0-8715 GCA_964443445.1 uncultured Prolixibacteraceae bacterium
GACTTTTCATCATACGATGAATTAGGCTACCTGATGGCTGATGCTTTAAAATCAGCAGGTGACATAGATATTACTTTGGTAAATCCCGGTGGTGTAAGGATTGACAATCTTCCCAAAGGAAATATCAGAATAGTTGATGTACTCCGACTCGATCCGTTTGGAAATGAAGTTGTATTCTTCAAACTTACAGGTCATGAAATCAGAAATCTGATGTTCGCAGCTTTCCCGATAGACGATAAAAGTCCATTGTATGTTTCAGGTATAAAAACCATTATTGAAAAAGACCAAAATGGCAATTTGGTTAATGTCTCTTTGCTAACTGAAAACGGTGAACCATTGAATCTTGACAAGACCTATAATGTTGCCATGAACAGTTATATGTCTGCTGTTTATAAATATGACCACAAGGATCCTGGACAATCTCAGTTTAAAACTAGTGCAGATAACATGATTGAATATTTAAGAAAAATTCAGAATGTCAGAAGCTATAGGGGTGAAAACAGGATAGAACTTAATATCAAATAAATTTTTAAACGCTTTATATCAATGAAAATATTATCTCTAATTATTGGACTTACTCTTTTAGCTCTATTATCAGGATGCGAAAAAGATAGTGATGAGGAAAACTTAGAATGGAATAAAAAATTAGCAATTGCTTATGTACACTCTTATGCTATTTCAATTGGTGAAGCTACAATTGAAATGAAGGATGATACAACCCGGATAAATTATATCAGGAGAGCAATTAACCAAATTAGGTTTTACCCCGATAGTTCTGGATACTTTTACGTTTATAACTACGATTGTGTAAACATTGCACATGCAAGGCAAAAAGACCTTCAGGGAAAAAGCTTGTATGACTATACCGATACAAAAGGCAAATATGTAATCCGCGAACTCTCAAATATGGCTAAAAATGGTGGTGGATATGTTGAATTCTATTGGATTAAACCCGGCGACGAAGGAGAAAAGAAAAAACTGGGATATGTAGAGCCTATCCCTAATACAGAATATTTTATTGGAACCGGTGTTTATTTGGAATAAATTTCCGATAAGCTCCATCAAAAGATTCAACAAAAATAATCCTGCCATTCTTGTTGCTTTCATATATGAAATGACGCAGGCTGTTGCTTGCGTATTTTGAAAAATGGATTTTGGAAATTTCCATTACTTTTTGGTTTGTTTAGTTTATTGTTAGTTTGAATGATTTACTAATCTTGTCAGTTTTTGCCAGCGCAATGTATATACCTTTTTTCAAAACTGAAATATCAACAGGCAGACCAGGCATAAATTCATCTTCCATGACAAGTTTACCATCCAAAGAAAATACCTTCAATGTTCCACCAACTTCTTCACTTAAAACAACAAAACAAAACTCAGAAGCCGGATTAGGAAATAAATAACTTTCACTTCGTAATTCAGGAAATTCAGGGATTACCGGATTGTCAGGTAAGTTAAGACTCTTTATATCATGTTTCCAGATGCCGTTTTTTGTACCTGCAAAGATTGTATCATTATGTATTTCTAATGCATACACAGGAGTATCAGGCATTCCCACCATAATTGAATACCAGTTCATTCCAAAATCACTTGTAACATAAATCCCAAATTGGGTTGCAAGTATTAAATTATTTCCAATATGTACATATGAATAAAAGCCCCATGTACTCAGTTTTTCCAAACCATCGTTTCTTTTTTGCCAATATTCTCCATTATTAAAACTAACGTAAATTCCATCATTTTCAACAAACACAAATAATGCATCACGCGTACTTGCAAAATTCCAGATGTATTTACCTGCTGGCAATCCAAATCCCTTTACAATACTTAAATGTTTATCTTTCAATTTTAGCAGCTTGTTCCCTTCACATACACATAAAGACTTATTTAAGATTTGAAAATCAATTAAATAATGACATAATTGCTTTGGCACATTGATTGTATTCCAATTCGAACTAAAATCATTTTTATAAAAGATTTCTTGTTCTCCTATTACATAAAATTGGCTATCAAAGTAAAAAAACTTATATGGGTCTATTCCTGCTATTTCATTTTCATCAGCAATAATATCCCAGTTTTTACCTTTGTTTTTTGTAATAGAAATATAAGTAGAGTTAAGCAGGTTTGTATTTGTTGCAGAAACAGAAAAAACACCGTCATTCCACATTACTTTAATAAATAAATCATCTGCATTGTTGGGTGTTATATCAATCCAATCGTTTCCATTTTCACTCCTGTAAACATAATTCCAGTCACTGGTCATTAAAATTTCTGAATCTGAAACAATATAATTTATTCTAGAACAAATCATCCCTTCAATATTTTGTTTCCACTCATTTCCATCATAGAAATAAAAACCTTTACTGCCCGAACTACAAATCAATGTATCCCTTAAAAAATCAACTGAATTTATATCAAGCTTTTTCAATCCATTATTAAAGCTTGTAAATTCAGAATCCTTACCTGACTGAATAAAAATGCCGTCTCCTTTTGTGACTACAAATAAAGAGTCGCCTATTTTATTAATAGATGAAACATCTGAAGGAAAGACAAAGTGTTCTTTCCAATTGTCACCGTTGTTAATACTTAAATAAAGAGTTTGCTTTATTCCAACAAACACTGAATCCCCAAATATTAAAATTTTTTCAACATAATCTTCAGGAATACCGGAATTCAATACAGACCATTTATAATCTCCAATCTTCGCCCTGTAAAGACCTTGTTTTGTTCCACAAAAAATAAACTCTTTATTCAGACATATATCGTTAATGGTATAAAAGTAATACTGATTATCCGGCCTTTCCCAACGAAATTCATTCGGAAGTCCTTCGCTGAATGATTGCCAATTTCTTGAAAAACCAATTAATTTTACAAAACCATTATATTTTGTTCCTAAGTAAACACAACTATCAGTACATTCAACTGAATTAACCTCAGCACCATAAAATTTTTGTTTAATTGTTGAATTCGACAAGTCAAATAAACTTAACTGATTGTCATCAAAGAAAAAAATCGAATCACCTATATTATCAAATACATCACTAGTGTGAAATAAACTAAACATATCAAAGTTAAAGGAATCGTACAATTTCCATCGGCCTGTAAGACTGTTATTTACATGAATTCCACAACTTGAAAAGGCATAAATATTACTTCCAGACTCAATGACTGTAGAGACTTTAGTGTCACCATAAGGCCCATTGGTCTGAATCCATTGACAATAAACATTATTAACGGATAGTAATAAAATCAGAATTAACAGATATAATTTTGGTATCAAGTTTTTATAATTTATTTAATTACAAACTTACCAAAATAATTTATATTGTTCTTTTTAAAATTAATTATATATACTCCCTTTTCAAAATTACTGACATCCAAATAACTGTCATTCAACTCCCCCGATTTTAACTTTACTCCTCTGACATTATAAATAACATACTCTGAACCTTCATCGACAGATGTGAAATAAAGATATCCTTCCATAAATTTAATAAATGAATTTCCTTCAATACTTTTGTTTAATTGATAATTTACCGTCGAAGTTTCTTTCCCTGTAATTATCTTAATATCTGTCTGATCTTCAAAATCCTTCACCAATCCTGAAATATCTTTACTATCGTAATGATAAGGTATAACAACTTCAGGCTTTATCGCAGTAGCCGCGTCAATAAACATGCTTGTGGTCATGTTTAAAGTACTATACCCAAAGAAAGCTATTGCGATATCCTTTATTTCGGCCATTTCAGGCACTATCTCAGTGTCCCCTGCCAGATATACCCTCTTATCGCCAAAAGTTAAAATATAACCGTTACCTACCCCTTTTACATGCCTTGTGTTGATGATGTTATATGCGGGAACTGCCTTAATACCAATGCCTGATACAAAAATTGAATCCCCATTTCCCATTATTGTATCTGCTCCTGAAAAGGCTTTTTTATCAAAACATGATTGAGGATAAACAACTAAGGTTGAATCACTTTTTATATAATTTATTGCACTATTATCAAAATGGTCATCATCCTGATGGGTTATAAGAATAATGTCTGCGGAAGGTGCTTGCGAAAAATCATAAATCTTTTGATACGGATCAACATATATTACCTTTTCTGCCCAATTAAACATCACTGAGGAATGACCTAAAACTGAAACAATCAGTTCACCTTCAGAAGTATTAACCGTATAATTGAAGGTCTTTTGTGAAAAACCCGGTATCACTGAGAAGAGGATGAATATTATGATGAAAGGTATTCTCTTCAGACCGTTGGCTGAAGCCAGCGACATAGGATATTGCTTTTGTGAAGGGTATATTTTTTTCATTAAATATCTATTATTCAAAGGTAAAGGTTAGGCATAAACCTGCCCTGGATTACTCCGGCAATTATCTGAGCTACTTCCCTTTTCGACATGCTGAAATAATTTTCTCCTGTCTGATAAATCTGTTCTATTTCATTTTTGGAAATCTTATTGTCAGAAATAGCCAGATTAACAAGGTATTGCAATAAAATATTCCTTTCCAATGGATTAACCTTTAATATTTCTATAACAGATTTCTGGAATAACTCATTTATTTGTTTTCCTGCTATAATTCCTGAAAGAAATTCCCTTGGAAAAACAGTAAACCCGCTTAAGCTTTCTACTATTGTTTCCAGTTCTCCTTCCGAAATTTCTTTATCAATCGATGCCATTATAAGACCTCCCGTTGCCAGGAAATACTTCCTGTGATAATCAAGTTCCGATGAACTAAGAGTCAATAATACTTCAATTAGTTTTTCCATATTCTTCCTTAATTCATCATCATCTGTTATTTCTGCTTCAGTTGATATTTCATTATATAATTTTGAATAACTAAGTAATTCAATTGACTTAATCCTTAAAGGGTTAACAGGATGAGATAAAAGATTGCACTCATTATGGGAAAAGTATTCAAGTATTTTTTCATTATCTATAAGATATGCTTTATAATCGAAATTAATCCTCCCGGTATCTAATCCTGAAGCCATTTTAAAAAAGGCAGAAACGCATTTCTCAAGGTTGGGACTTGCAATATATCCAAACCTGTCGGCCGTTAATTCTGAAAGCTTCATCCACAAATCAATTTTATGTTTTAAAATAAGCGGCATCTCAACTTCTTCAGGGAAAACAAAATTCAAAAGCTTGTTAATCCTCGCATATCTGCTTATTAAATGACCTATTTCATGTCCGACAACAAACCTCAGCTCATCGTTATCAAGCATTGAAATCATCCCTGAATTAACATTTACAATATCATTGTTTGAATCAATACTCCTTGGAATTGCAAAAGCATTAAGCGAAGGATCATTGGTGACATAGAAATCTATTTCCTTCTCATATTTAAGCGTCTTTTTTACATCGGTGAATAAATTGTAAAGGGAAGGTGCCATCTCCGGAGTAACTTTAAAACTGTGACCTTCAAGAATGTTCTTCCAGATATTCTGTTCAGGCTCAAAATCAGCTTCTTTTAAAACTGATTCAATGATTTCTCCTTCAAGAAGTTTATAAAGTTCATCTTCAAGTTTTACTTCAAGATCTATTCTTATTTTTTGAGTGTTCATATTCAGGATTTACTTGTTTATTAAGGTTTACTTATCAAAAGTAATCAGAATTGTTTTTACAGGAAATAATTAAACCCTTTTTATATTTTTGAATTGTAATTTATTTCCACCTTTATGGTTCAGAAACTAAAGGATTTTGTTTTGCCTATTGCAATTTTATTGGGACTCCTGTTTCATGGTTTCTTCGGTAAACTAGGTGGTCTTGTTCCCTGGCTTGTATTTTTCATGCTTTATTTCACTTTGTGCAGTATTGATATTAAGAAAATAAGGATTTCAATGTTACACATCTGGGTTTTGATATTTCAAATACTCATAAGTATTTGTGTTTATTATATAATAAAACCTTTCGATGAGACTATCGCTCAGGGTGTTCTGGTGATAATGGTTTCACCTACAGCAACATCAGCTCCTGTTATTGCCGCTATGCTTGGAGCAAATATCAATACAATGGTTTCAAGCATTTTACTTTCAAATCTTGCTGTAACTATTATTTCTCCCCTTTATTTTTCCTGGGCAGGCCCTCAATCGGATATTCCTTTTCTATATTCAAGCTGGCTTGTATTTAAAAAGGTCGCCCCATTGATAATCATTCCTTTAGTAATGGCAATTGTAACTCAAAGATATATACCGAAACTTTCGGATACTTTCAAAAAACACAAAAACATATCTTTTTACCTCTGGTCTGTAAGTCTGACAATAGTAGTTGGCAGAACGATTGATTTCATCTTTCAAATGGGAAGCTCTGCACTTAAATTACTCATTTACATGGCTGTCACTTCAGCTCTTATTTGTTTTCTTCAATTTGCATTTGGCCGTATGATAGGCAAAAAGTATGGCGATAGTATTGCCGGAGGTCAATCGGCCGGACAGAAAAATACTGTCCTTGCTATCTGGATGGCTCAAACTTACATGTCGCCACTTTCTTCAGTAGTTCCGGCGCTCTATGTTCTCTGGCAAAATATTTACAACAGCTGGCAGATATGGCATAAGAGAAGAAAGGAAAATTACTGAAGTTTCACTCCGGTACATTCTTGCTCAAGTCCCCTTAAAACAACTGAAATTATTTCCGCTACAGCTGCTTTATAAGGTTTCCCTTTAGGATGGATTCCGCAAACAGCTGAAGTATGTGAGTGGTCCATATCAGAATCAAAAATTACTTTGCCGGTTAAATCTTTCCCGTAGGTTATATAGGCAGATAACTGGTTTAAACCTGTTCCAGGGCGTTCACCAATAAAATGAACTATCATTTCAGGCTGAAGTAATCGCCCAACATGATATCCTGCCCTTACACGGCCATTTTTAACAACTATTTCAAATAGGCTTACTTTCTTCCCATTCCTTTGAAGATTCTTTCTTATCGGGGGTAAAACATGCTTCAGATGCTCACTTACTGCATCAGCATTTAAACCATCGGAAATAATAAACAGAATATCCGGCTTTGAACCATTAATGGAATTAAGCCTGTTGATTTCTCCAATATATTCACCGGAAATCGTTTCTCCGGTATTGGGATGGGCAAGATAATCATCCCGGTCTGCAGAATTGGTATAAACTGAAACAGGTTTTATACAACTTCCCTTAATTACAGAAGGTTCAATGCCTGAATATAAAGCCTTTCTCGCATTTAGAAATAAGGTCTCCATATTTTTCCTGATGAATGCCGGAGCCACTCCATTTGCTTCAATGCCATAACCAAGATCGCAACCCCTTTCCTGTAAAGTATGAATTTTTTTAATGGCCTCTTTTTTAAGTTCATCTGTACTTTTGGTACTTCCTCCTGCTTTATGGAAAAATGAATAAAGAGAAGCAATCCTTTCGACAGAAGGATCAATTGTACCATCATTTTTTAATGCCCCGATTTCAACAAGCCTTTGCTGCATCCCTGAGCTGATCGTTTTACCTGTCAGATTTCTAAGCTGATGGTGCTCCCTGTAGGATGTTGTAAGATATCCCAGCATCGGATCTGCATTTCCGGCTACACCCATCAGATATGCCGGTGCTGCCATACTTACTATTTCTTTTGTAAGCTTCTGAAGGTCATGAGGATGAATTCCCATGTGAAATGTAGAACAAACGTCAAGGCCCATTACTATGCCATGAAGTTTAGACATTACTGTATCTTCAAGACAAGCCCGCCTAAGCTGCATTCCGGTTGTAAAGACCTCGGGACCAATGAATCCTGCAACATCATTTACAATCATCCACTTACCTGTTTTCTTCTTAAGATATCTTGCTACCCCGTAACACCTCGACTCCAGAGTTACCATATCAACACCTTCGGCTACTCCGTTTGTAACTTCTGATCCCTGCCCTGTTTCAAAATATAACCCGTTGAAAATATTACACATATCTTCAAGCTCATCAATATCGCACCCCAACATTCCAACCAATCCTTTTGAAGTACCTGATAAACTTTGAAATCCAACATCTATTTTAGTGTGTTCGCTTGCATGTTTCTGCTTAAGCATATCACTTAATACTGAATACCTTGTGGGTAATTTAAAACGTTCTACAATATCATGAAGAAGTTTTTCTGTTCGTATAACTGATTCTGTTTCATCACATGCCATGTTCAAGCCTATAATCACATCACCACAACCATAGCATAAACCTTCTATTGTTGAAATGAGAATTTCATCATTATCATCTCCCGGACTATTAGGCTGAATCCTGCTGCCAAAATGAAACCGGGATCCTACAGTAATTTCATTATTAATTAAAGCCTGATTGTTTGTGTTATAAATCTTTTGAGATACCAATGACAATTCTTCATCAGTCATCAGCTTTACAACACCGGCAATCACTTCACTTGAAAGGGCATCGCTGTATTTATTAATCCATGATTTTGCTTTTTCACTTAACAGGATTCCTTTTATATCCTTAAGCTTTAAATCTGAAATTTCTTTATATAGTTTCCAATCTATACTTCTGAGAAGTGCTTCGGAAATTTTATCTTCAACGAAAATACTTTCGGTTACAGAACTAATCTTAACTTCAGACAAATGGCCTCTTGTAATATCACGTATGAAATCATCTTTTGTTCCTCCAACCAGGAGATCTCCTTCTTTAAAAGAGTTAGCCTTTGCAAAAAGAGGTAATAACGAGTTCACCCTTGTTTCCTGTATGTTTGTTTGTCAAT
>CAYUEI010000116.1:0-8660 GCA_964443445.1 uncultured Prolixibacteraceae bacterium
TCAGCCAGCCTGAGATAAAGCGATGTGATTGAAAACTTTCCTTTTTCTTCTATCAGGTCAAATATATCAGGAGAAATGACCTGTATTCCGCTGAAAGCAAACATCTGCGAATTGTAAAAATCTGTATTGGAAATAATTTCTTCGCCCGTATTGGTATTGACCCAGCCTGTCAGTTTCATTGAATCATCAAACATGAAATAGCGGGAAGTGAGCCGGTTTTTCACAACCAATGTTGCAATGGCTTGGTTTTCTACGTGATATTCAATAAGTTTACCAATATCAACTGATGAAATTATATCTACGTTACAAGCAATAAAAGGTTCTTTTCCATCAAGCAAATTCCTTGCTTTCAACAATCCCCCACCTGTGTCAAGCAGAAAATCAGTTTCATCAGAAATGTTTATTTTAACACCAAACTCATTATCCGACAGGTATTTGATTATTTCACTTGCAAAGTGATGAACATTTATTGTAATATCATCAATACCATATTTCTTTAAAAGATTGATGGAATGCCAAAGAAGTGGTTTGCCATTTAATAGCACAAGAGCTTTGGGGCAATTGTCAGTCAATGGTTTTAATCTGGTTCCCAGTCCTGCTGCAAATATTATGGCTTTCATCCTATATGAGTTTAAATTCAGAATCCTATATTAATCAAAAATGCAAGATTATTCAAAAAACATGGTTGAAATTTTCTGCTGCCTGAAAATATCCAATCTCCAATATATTGAAGGCTACCTTTTACCTACCACATTCGTACCAAATAGGGGGTTTCTCCCATTATAAAGGGAGAAACCCCCATTATAATGGGAGAAAGTACGGTTCAGGTACGAATGTGGTAGGTAAAAAGTGTATGTTGGTTAAGGATATGAAAAGCTCAGGATTGATGTTTCTTGAATGTTTGAAACTGAGATTTTGAAATTTAAATTGAAACATATTTTGACCTTAATTAGGACAAAAAAAATAGTCCCCCGGAATTAACCGAAGGACTTATGATATAAAATTGATTATCAGTTGAATAATGCTTATTTCAATATAACCGGCATCATTAATTATCAGGAGCCGATGTGGAAGAACTCGATAGTCTTCTTTAGTTTTTCAGCCAGGAGTGATAATTCCTGTGAGTTAGTTGCCATATTTTCAGAGCTGTAGGCATTTTGCTGAGCAATATTGTTGAGCTGTTGAATAGCATTATTGATCTGATTGATACCTACTTCCTGTTCGTTACTTGCATAACGTATTCCCTGAACCAGCTGGGCTGTTTTTTCAATATCAGGAACAAGCTTTTGCAGTTTCAAACCGGCCTGATCAGAAGCAATAACTGTTTCGCGGGAAACTTTGTTGATAAGTTCGGCAGCTTGTTTACTGCTGTCGGCTAGCTTTTTAACTTCAGAAGCGACAACAGCAAATCCTCTTCCGTGATCGCCGGCCCGGGCAGCTTCAACAGCAGCATTAAGGGCAAGTATATTGGTTTGGAAAGCAAGGTCGCCAATGAAGCCTACCTTTTCTATAATGTCATTAAGAGATTCGCTGGCGAGCTCTGTGGCCTTGAAGCCATCCTTAATACCTCCGGCAGCAGAAACAGCAATCTTTTCAGTTTCTTCAGCGTTATCGGCACTTTGAAGGAAGTTGGCATGTAACTCCTGTATAGAGCTTGAAATCTCTTCAGTGGTGGCAGCCTGGTCAGTAGCAGCTTCGCTCAGTTCAGTAGCATTCTTGTTCATCTTCTGACTTGCCTGGGCAATATTCTGAATACCTCCTGATATTTCTTCTACTATGAATTTAAGCTGATTGTTCATACGGTTAAGGGCAGTCATCAGTTCGCCGATTTCATCCTTTCTGACCACCTCTCTCTGACGATGAAGCACGCCGTTTGAAATATTTTGTGCAATCAGTAAGCCAGCTTTTATCGATGAAGTTATTGACTTTGAAATGATGTAGCCTAAAACGACACCAATGATTAATAGGATTACCAGAATAATATCAGAAACGGCTCTTGACTGGGTAATTATTCTATTTGTTTTTTCAGTCATTTCTGTAATCTGGTCGAGGCCGACATCAGCAAGTGCCATAATATCAACCTTAAGGAGATTTTCAATTTCATTTCTTTTAAGTTCAATTTCTCTGGCTTGTTTGTAGCCTCTGATAAATTGACGTGCATCAGTGATTACTTTACCGGCAGTACCAGCACCAAGGCCGCCTGAATTGGCAGCTCTGTCAAAGTATTTTTCTGCTTCATCAAGTTTATTAGGCATTCGCTTATTGACATACATGAATAGGCTGAATCCTCCATTGATGATATTTGAGCCTACAGATGAGCCGGTATTGCCTGATTCCTGTAATTGTTCGATTCCATTGCCTATATCGGCCAGAAGCTTTTGATTCTGTGTTTCAAGGCTTTTATACTGATCAAGTAATTTGGAATATTCTTCAACTTCTGTTTTAAGGTTTAGAAGTCTTTCGCTTCCTATAGTTGCCTTTTTAGAATTATTTGAAAGTTTGACAAGAGCATCGAGCGAGTTGTTATATTTTGTAATGTTTTGATTGGCACGATCGAGATAATAGGGGTCTCTGTAGAAATCATAGGCCTGCATGTAAAACATGACCTCTCTCCAGTCCTTTTCAATTCTAAACGATTCATTGACGGAAGGCAGCGATTCATTGGCCAGATATTTGGTTTCAACTTGTATCCTTCCCATATTAATCGTCACAAGAGCTCCGATAATAAGAGACAGAAAAATCAATACTCCAAAACCTAAACCTATTTTAGTGCCGATCTTAAGATCAGCCCAATTTTTAATACCAAACTTACGATTCGATGAGTTTCTATTCTCCCTCATGGTAATTAATTTTTAAAATTTACACCTTCAAAATTCTCATTTAATGAACAATGACAAAAAAACAAAAAACACTTAATAAATAAATAGCAATAATTGGTTATTAGATTTAACTAAAGTATGAAAAAATAACAAATATTTGTCTTTTGAAACAATAAATATCTATTTTTAAAGAGATCTTGCAAAAATGTTTATCAGATTTGAAAGAATAAATGATTAATTTTAGCTTTATAAAATATTTCAACAAAAGAATTATGAAAATAAATATTCTGATTAATCTTAAAAACACGACCCTAATAATTTTGTTAGCATTGATTATCACTTCGTGTGGTAATTCGGGGAAAGTAAAAATCGGTTTTCTTATGCCAGCCGATGTAGGGTCGAGATGGGTAATTGATCAGAAGTATGTTGAAGAAGTAGCCCGGAAGAACGGATGTGAAATTCTGACCCGCTCGGCGAAGAACGATGAGAACCTACAGATGAAGCAAGCTGAAGAGCTTCTTGATCTTGGCGTTGACGTACTGATAGTTGTTGCCCACAATGCAAATACCGCTGCAGCCATTGTAAGAAGTGCTCACGACAAGGGAGTTCCTGTTATTGGATACGACCGTTTGATAAAGAATTCTGAACTTGATTACCTGGTAACTTTTGAAGGAGCTAAGATTGGGAGCTTAATGCTTGATTATGCCCTTGCAAGAAAGCCTCAGGGGAATTACGTGATGTTATGGGGCGATGCAGGCGATGTTAATGCAATTTTCATTAAAGATGCTCAGGAAAAGATACTTAAACCATATATCGATAATAATAAAATCAACATAGTTTATAAAGCTTTGGTTGACGACTGGTCGGAAGGAAATGCGAAATATATTACAAAGAAAATATTATCGCTTTCAGGTAAGAGGGTAGACGCCATAATAACCAGTTATGATGGTCTTGCAATAGGAGCAATTAAGGCAATGGATGAACTTGAATATGGCGGCGATGTAATAGTAACAGGGCAGGATGCTGAAATTGCGGCAATAAAGGCCGTCGTAGCAGGTAAGATGTCACTTACTGTTTATAAATCAATAAGAAAGATAGCAGAGGCATCTGTTGATCTGGCAGTTAAGCTTGCCCGAGGTGAAAAGGTGAAAAATGTAAGTTCTACTATTAATAATGGCAGGAAGGATGTTCCTACCTTATTCCTTGAACCTGTTGCTGTTACAAAAGATAATATCCGGCAAACAGTAATAGCAGACGGATTTTTCACTGAACAGGAAATATATGGAAATAATTAAATATTTCGAATCTAAAGTTAAAAGGATGGGCATAAAAGCATGTTCATCCTTTTTTTTGTTTCAGATTAGTGACATTCGGCTTATATTTGCCCAATCAAAATATGATTAAATATGCAGGAAAAAATACTGATTCTTGATTTTGGTTCACAATATACTCAGCTAATAGGGAGAAGGGTTCGTGAACTGAATGTATACTGTGAAATTCATCCTTTCAACCATTTTCCGGCTATTGATAGTAGTGTTAAAGGAATAATTCTTTCGGGAAGTCCTTTTTCAGTGAGAGATGAGAAAGGTCCGAGAATTAATCTGGATGGAATTAAAGGTACATTTCCAATTTTGGGAGTATGCTACGGAGCTCAGTATCTGTCACATTTCTTTGGGGGTGAAGTTGCTTTATCAGATTCCAGGGAATATGGCAGAGCTCATCTTAAATATATAAACCATGACAATGAATTGTTTTCAGGAATATCGGCCGACACACAGGTTTGGATGTCGCATGGAGATACAATTCAAAGAATTCCTGAAGGTTATGATGTGATTGCAAGTACAGAGGATGTAAAATATGCAGCATATAAAATTCAAAATGAAACCACTTACGGTATTCAGTTTCATCCTGAAGTATATCACACAACCGAAGGAACACAGCTGTTGTATAATTTCGTTGTAAACATCTGTAAATGTACACAATCATGGACTCCGGCATCATTTATTGAATCAACAATAAAAGAGTTGAAGGAAAAACTTGGAAACGACAAGGTTGTTCTTGGGCTTTCGGGTGGAGTAGATTCAACGGTGGCGGGTGTACTTTTGAACCATGCCATTGGGAAAAACCTTACTTGTATATTTGTCGACAACGGATTGCTTCGCAAGGATGAGTTTATCAACGTTCTTGACCAGTATAAAGGTATGGGGCTCAATGTAATTGGAGTAGATGCAAGTACGAAATTCTGGAATGATCTTAAAGGGGTAACTGATCCTGAAAAGAAAAGAAAAATAATTGGAAGGGATTTCATTGAAGTTTTCGACAGCGAAGCTCATAAATTGAGAGAAGTAAAATGGCTTGCGCAAGGCACAATATATCCTGATGTCATTGAATCGGTTTCGGTTAATGGACCTTCAGCGACAATAAAATCTCACCATAATGTGGGGGGGCTTCCTGAGAAGATGAACTTAAAGATAGTAGAACCATTGAAGTCGCTTTTCAAGGATGAAGTAAGAAGAGTAGGTAAGGAGCTGGGTATCAGTCCTAAGCTTATAGGTCGTCATCCTTTCCCCGGGCCGGGATTAGGGATACGAATACTCAGCGATATTACGCCGGAAAAGGTAAGAATACTTCAGGAAGCTGATGCGATATTCGTAAATGCCTTGCATGACTGGGATTTATACGATAAAGTTTGGCAGGCAGGAGTAATGTTACTACCTGTACAATCGGTTGGTGTAATGGGAGACGAAAGAACCTACGAGAATGTAGTTGCTTTACGTGCAGTAGCTTCAACAGACGGAATGACAGCTGATTGGGTGCATTTACCTTATGAATTTCTTGCAAAAGTATCGAACGATATAATCAATAAGGTAAGGGGGATAAACAGGGTTGTTTATGATATAAGCTCAAAGCCGCCTGCAACTATTGAATGGGAATAATTGTTTTATATTTGATTTAAAATAAATATTACGCGAGATGAGATTGTGGCATAAAATATTGACAGTATTACTGATAATTCCATTTCTGACAGTAAACGCTCAGGATCAGCAGAATCAGACAGCTAAATTTGGCAGATTACTTAGGTTGGTAGAAAGTTACTATGTGGATTCAGTTAATCTGGAGAAGCTTACTGAAGAAGCCATTGTAGGACTTCTTAATAAGCTTGACCCTCATTCGGTTTATATATCAAAGGAAGAAGTTGACGATGCTAATGAGCCACTACAGGGTAGTTTCGACGGAATAGGAATATCTTTTAGTATTTTGAGGGATACGTTGATGGTTCTTCAAACAATACCGGGTGGGCCATCTGAAAAAGTAGGTTTATCAGCGGGCGACAGAATTATTTATGTTGACAATGAGATGATAGCCGGAAAGGGAATTACCAATCAGGGAGTTTTCGACAGACTAAGAGGAGAAAGAGGAAGTATAGTCAAGCTTAAGATTCAACGAGGTTCAGAAAGCGAGCTTATAGAATTTGTGATTGTAAGGGATAAGATTCCAATTTATAGCCTTGATGCATCATATATGCTTGATAACAAAACAGGTTATATAAAGCTAAATCGTTTTTCTGCAACAACTACAGAAGAATTTGAAACATCTCTTAACAAGATGAAGTCAGAATCCAGGATGGAAAATCTTGTTCTTGATTTACGTGGCAATGGAGGAGGTTTTCTTAAGGCGGCTTATGAAATAGCAGATCATTTTCTTGATTACGGGAAGATGATTGTTTATACTGAAGGAATGAGAAGTCCGAAGAAAGATTACACTTCATTTTCCGGAGGTATGTTTGAAAAGGGTAAGCTTGTAGTTTTAATTGACGGAGGTTCGGCATCGGCAAGTGAGATTGTTTCAGGGGCAGTTCAGGACTGGGACAGAGGGGTCATCATAGGCAGAAGGTCGTTTGGAAAAGGATTGGTTCAACAGCCGTATTATCTGACCGACGGTTCAATGGTAAGACTTACAACGGCACATTATTATACTCCAAGCGGAAGGTGTATTCAGCGGCCATATGATGATGGAGTTGATGAATATCAAAGGGATCTGATGGCGCGTTCTCTAAGTGGGGAGCTTTTCAGTAAGGATAGTATAAAGCTAAACGATTCATTGTCTTATAATACACTGGTAAACAAAAGGGTAGTATATGCAGGAGGTGGTATAGTGCCTGATATTTTCATGCCATTGGATACTTCATCTTATTACAAGTATTATAACCAGCTTTTAAGGAAGAGTATAATTAATCAGTTCGTTCTGAATTATGTGGATAAGAACAGAAAAGAGCTGACTTCAAAATATCCTGATTTCAAAACATTCAGTAAGAACTACGAAGTATCTGATTTATTACTTGAAAGCTTGTGGGAAGAAGGTGTAAAACAAGGAATTGAAAAAGATCTGGAGTCCATTTCATTCCTCACGGAACATGCAAAAAATCATTTAAAAGCGATTGTTGCGCGAGACCTTTGGAATTCAAGTGAATTTTATGAAGTAATCAACAGTCGGGATAAGGAAATCATCAAGGCATTATCAGTAATAAACAACACCAAAGAATACGATTCCATTCTTAAAGGGAAATAAATGGAAGGCCAATTCATAGAATGGATTTTCAATAACCTGATTGAAATTGCGGGGACTATTTTTGGCATTACTTATGTGATTCTATCTGTAAAACAGAAGGTTGCAACCTGGTTGTTTGGTTTGTTAACTTCTTTGCTTTATATCTATATCTTCTTTACAACAAAGATATATGCACAGATGGCCATACAGTTTTACTATGTATTTATCAGCATATATGCCTGGACGTTATGGGCGAAAGGCTCTAAATCAAAGTCTGAAGAAAAACAATTACATGTCACTTATCTGGATAAAAGCCAAATATTAATTTTTTCCGGAGTTACTCTTCTTCTTTGGGCGACTATCAATATTATTTTAAAAAAATTCACTGATTCGCCTGTGCCTGTAGCCGATTCCTTTATTGCAGCATTGAGTATAACAGCAACATGGATGCTTGCACGCAAGAAGATAGAAAACTGGCTGATTTGGATCGTAGCCAACGGTTTTTCAGTGGGCTTGTACCTTTATCAAAATATGTATTCGACTTCCATACTTTATATTGTTTATATGATGTCGGCGATATGGGGTTTTGTTGAATGGAGGCGTGATTATAATAAAATTAATGACTGAAAGACCAATAAAAATAGTACTTACGGGTGCTGAATCAACAGGTAAGACAATACTCTCAGAAGCGTTGGCAAATCATTACGGGACAATTTGGGTACCTGAGATAGCTCGTGTATATGTAGAAAATTTAGGTTGTCATTATAAATATGAGGATGTTTTAAAAATTGCAGAATTACAGATTGATGCAGAGAGAAAATTAAAATCAAATCCTTCGCCTGTATTTATTGATGAATGGCTTTTGAACACAAAAGTCTGGTTGGAAACACTATATGGTGCTTGTCCTGAATGGATTGAAGAGCACATAAAAAAAAGTACAATTGATCTTTTTCTTTTCTGCGACATTGATATACCATGGGTTAATGACCCGGTAAGGGAGAATGGCGGAGAAACCAGAGTAGCGCTTCACGAGAAATATTTGAAATACTATCAGGATTACGGATTGCCGATAAAAATTGTCAGAGGTGAAGGGGAAGCAAGGCTAATAAATGCAGTCCTGATCGTTGATGAGTTTCTTAAGAGATGATTTTCTATTTTAAAAATTTGAACAATTATCAAATATTAGTGTTTAAATTTTTGTTATTTACGTTTCTTTTTGCAATAATTACAAAAAAAAGCACTTATGGTAAATATTAGCCGTAATATTCGTTTAACTTATCCTTATAGCTGCTG
>CAYUEI010000117.1:0-8642 GCA_964443445.1 uncultured Prolixibacteraceae bacterium
TTTGAGAGAGTGTAAATTTCTCGAATTCTTCCTCTGATTTTTTTATTGCTTTCTCATGGCTAATTTTTCCGGCATGATTAAGTAGTTCTCGTCTGTTCATTTGCAAAATAACGTCCAGTTGTTGAATCCAATCGGCCATATACATTGGTATGTTTTGTTGAGCCATTGTTTCAGCAAATGCCAAATACTGTTCGACCAAAAGGCCAAGCAATTTTATTTCATCCTCCGACAAGTAGTTCTTGGCAACACTAGCGTCTGTTTTTTTTATTGAGAGAGTGTTCTTTTTGTCTAACGACTGCATTCCCATAAGTGGTAAACTTGCGTCAGCTCTTCGGTAAATCAATTCGGCGGCAGTTTGCTGACTGATTGCCCAAAGCAATTTGTTTTGAACTACTTTAAAAAATGTGATTGTTTGCTCGTCTTTAGGGTTGTAATCGATACTGGTGGTATAAATGTCCTTGATTTTTTGATAGAAAAACCGTTCCGAAATACGTATCTCCCTGATACGTTCTTGCAATTCAGTAAAATAATTCATTGAACTGCCCGTCTTAAAACGGTCATCGTTCAAAACGAAACCTTTGATAATGTATTCTTTGAGCCGTTGCGTAGCCCAAATACGAAATTGTGTGCCCTGTGGTGATTTTACACGATAACCAACAGAAATAATTACGTCTAGATTATAGTGGTCAATCTCTCTCTCTATTTCCCTTTTGCCCTCCTTACGAACTAGTCGGAATTTCCGACAAGTTCTATTTTGTTCTAATTCACCTTCTTCAAAAACATTGATGATATGTTCGGTTACAGTGCTTCTGCCTTTACCAAAAAGTGTAGCCATTTGTTCTTGTGTAAGCCAAACGGTTTCTTCTTCAAGGCGAACATCTATCTTGATATTCCCATCGGGGTTTTGGTAAATGAGAATTTCGCTATTCATAATTTCACTATTTTGGTTATAACTTGTCTGAAAAAATAACGATTAATACTTAATATTTAAAGAATGAGCATTAAAACTTCATCTTAATTATAGGTTACAATTATATGATTCTTTAGTAATAATTTCCAAATTTATAAGTATAAGACTCTTTTTTAAATTTAGACTAACTATTCCTTCAACTCATCTTTAGCAGATGGTGGATATAATTCAGGATATTTTAAACCGGATAACATAGAGCTTGATTTTAAAGCTACGGATACAGGGGCGTATGTTTCATCGTGATAATCTCTTATTGCCATTGCAAGTGTTTGACCTAGATTTCTGTAGTCGTCGGGTTTAACCCAACGGTTATAGCCGGCCTTGCCATATGTTAGTTCAAAAGTCATGGCCATCACACTATCCTTGAAATTTACCCACCACCAGCTTTCCGGATATGTTTTGGTTGCAAAACTGCTTCCACCTTCTTCAATTACTGGTTCAATTCTGTATGGAACATTCAATTCTGTAAGTGTATTTATAAAGCGGAGCTGTTTGTTCCACAATGACGATTCTGCCGGTTGATATCCATTAGCTTCACTTCCAAAGTGAGGGAAGAAGAAAGGGCTTATTTCCGGCTCACTGTTCGACGAATGGAGATTTAAAGCGATAGTTACGCGGGGACCACCATCTGTCATTAGATTTTTGGCATATTGGTGAACGACCATTACTTCAGGAGGCATCCCTTCTTTCAGCTCCAGAGGGTTGTTTAAATCATAATCCCACAGCATTTCCAGATTTTCCGATTTCGGTGTTGCACGATAATTACCGGCTACTACTCCATCAACATTTTGCATCGGGAATATATAAAATTCAAGTTCTGTTAATATCCCCCCCGCTTCAGATGAACCCGATAAAAGGAAGTTTACAAGACCTTCAATCAAAAAGGAAGGGGGTACTTCGGCAGCATGTGTGCGGGCATGCATGAAAATTCTTTTCTTGTTAGTTGAAGGTATCTCAGGATTAATGATTTTGATCAGGTAGATCGGTTTCCCTCCCTGAGTATAACCCGGTTTCTGAATCTCAACAAAAGGTTTGTTTTCAATGCTTTTAAGCCAGATTACAAGGTCGGAAAAGGTGTAAGGATAAAACCTTGCCATCCAAACGTCTCCTTTTTTAAATTTCTTGTTTAGAATTATGTCGCCTTCTTCATTTTGAGTTACCTCATCTTCTGAAAAATGAAACCATTCTTTTTGATCATACGAATAAACAGGTACGTAGTAATATGGCCAGCCTGAATTTTTGATTGTTAGGTTAGTAGTTTTCCATTTGGAAAGGTTTTCCATTTTGAAATACCACCAGCTCCTCCACGAATCGGGTAATTCCTCATTGCCATTATCATCAGCAATATATAAGTCCCATACATTGGCAGAAACCTTCTCGAAATTTCCAATACTGCCTGATTCAAACGAATCATCAACTTCAATATCAGGATTGTCAATTGCCTTGTCACATCCTGAAAACATCAATGTGACAAATAAAATTATAATGTTGAATTTTAATAGTTTCATTTTCAAAATCTTATTTTATTTAGCATTAGGCCAGGGTTACACTTAAAACCATTTATAAAATTAAATTATTTTCAATAGCAAAGGTAATCTTATTTGGTTTTTGTCATCTTAAATACCAGTGCCAAATACCAGATTCTTCCCTTGATAAATAGTTGTCAAAAAGTAATCTCAACCGTACCACAACCGTACCACATTCGTACCAAACACCATAAGAGTCGTTTCGTTATGGTATTTGGTGGTAATTTGGTGGCTCTTTACTACGAATGAGTTTGATTTCTTAAAGCAGTAAAAACCCTTCGGAATAATTCAATGAGAAACAGAATCAACAAAACTTAATTATTGAGATTGGATTTTTATTGTTAAGATAAAACGTTATTTTTAAAATGATTTTTATTGAGCTTCTGTCTTAATTGCAGGGCTTGCTTTTTGAATGATGATACTAACATTTTTTTTCTGTCTGATGCGTTTAAGATATTTAAACCTTGCATTATTTTTTTATATCCTTTTAACAGGATATGTTTCTGCGCAGAATAATTCTGATTTACCAATCTTTAGTAAGTCTCATGGTTTTTATGATTCTGATATTGAAGTTGTTATTTCTTCTGATGAGGGGTCGGTTATTTATTATACTCTTGATGGCTCTGAGCCTTCTGATATTACCGGCTTTAAATATTCAGCTCCCTTAAAGATTTCAAAAACAACAGTTTTAAGGGCTGCAGCTTATAAAAACAATTTACCGTATGGAAGTGTAAATACTGCTACTTATTTGTTTACCAGAGATATAGTTCACCAGCCAAATAATCCGGAAGGTTATCCTGATAAATGGGGGCCTTATGTTGAATATGACGGGAATGCTATTGCTGATTATGAAATGGATCCTGAGATGATGGCTATTCCTGAGTTTAAGGCTGCTTGTGAAGATGCTTTGAAAAGTCTGCCGGTTATTTCATTGGTTACCGATAAGGATAATTTATTTTCCCATGAGAAGGATTCAATATACGGAGGAATATATATTTATACCGGTCCCCCGATGAGTGGCGATGCTCCGGGCTATGGTAACGGGTGGGAGCGGCCGGTTTCTTTTGAGATTTTCAACCTTGACAGATCTGTTTCACTTCAGGCAGACTGCGGAGTTCAAATGCAGGGAGGCCATAGCCGACGCCCGGAGAAATCGCCTAAACATTCTTTTCGCCTGGTTTTCAAGGAGAAGTATGGTTTTAAAAAATTAGCTTATCCTTTATTTGGGGAAGAAGCTACTGATGAATTCAATACAATAATCCTTCGTTCGGGATACGGTAATACCTGGATCAACAGGAATAAAAACGGTAGGACGAAAGCCCAGTACAGCCGCGATGGATGGGGAAAAGATACTCAGGACGATATGGGGCATCTTGCCGGACATTCATTCTATACTCATCTTTTTATCAATGGCTTGTATTGGGGAATATATAATCCGGAGGAAAGGCTGGATGCCGATTTTGCTGAATCGTATCTGGGGGGAGATGCTGAAGATTACGATGTTATAAAAGATTACACTGAAGTGGTAGATGGTAATAGAACTGAATGGGATAAATTGAATAAGCTGCTGAATGAGGGTGTGCGATCAAATGAGGCATATTATAAAATCAGAGGGATGAATGTTGACGGGAAAAGAAGTCTTGATAATCAGGCATATATTGATGTTGTCAACCTTGCTGATTATATTCTTTTGAATTATTATGCAGGGAACAAAGACTGGGACCAACATAACTGGGTAGCTATGAGAAACAGAAACAAGCCCGGTAGCGGTTTTACTTTCTTTTGCTGGGATATGGAGCAGATTCTTGAAAGATTGAATGATAATGTGCTGAATATCAATAATAGCGGTAAGCCAAGCGGGATTTTCAAAAAGCTGCTTGAAAATCATGAATTCAAACGGCTTTTTGCTGACAGGGTATTGCTGCATTGTTTTAATAACGGGGCACTTACGCATGAGAGTATTGAGAAAAGGTGGATGAAAAGAAGTGTTGTTATCGAAAAGGCAATTGATGCTGAATCAGCACGCTGGGGAGATTATCGGCGTGATGTTCATAAGGAATATGGTCCTTTTGATTTGTATACCAAATACGGCCACTGGTATCCTGAAAGAAACAACCTGCTTCAGAATTATTTTCCCGGCAGGACAAAAATCCTTATTTCACAGCTAAAAGAAGAAGGATTATTTCCTGAAACAGAAGATCCTGTATTTTTGGTAAATGGAAGTGAAGAGTTCTCAGGTTATATTGAAATAGGAGATGTGTTTTCAATGAATACAACTTCAGGATCAATGTATTACACATTAAACGGGTCGGATCCTGTTGTTTGGGATGAAAGTGGTAAAGGGACAATATCAGCTGAAGCAGTAAAATATAGTGATTCAGTAGTCCTGAATAAATCGATGATTATCAGGGCTCGGACTTTCAACAATGGAAAATGGAGTGCAATGCGGAGTGATCGTTTTATTGTTCCGGAAAATTATAATAATCTCAGAATAACTGAAATACATTATCATCCTGATGTTACGGACACTATTGATGAAAGCAAGTACGAGTTTATTGAGCTTAAAAATACAGGCAGTACTGATTTACTGATAGGAGGAGTAAGATTTGCTGATGGTATTGACTTCACATTCAGTGAAGATGAGGTTTTAAGTCTGGGAGAGATTGTAGTTATTGCTGCCGATGAAAGATACTTTTTCAATCGTTACGGATTTTTACCTGAAGGTGAATTTAAGGGAAAACTAAGCAACAGCGGGGAAAAGATTGTTGTTGTTTCACCATTGAATGACACATTATGCGTCGTAGACTACAGTGATGCAGTGCCCTGGCCTGACAGAGCTGATGGGGAAGGGTATTCAATAGTTCCAGTAGATATTAATCCTGATATTCAGCAGAATAATCCTGAGTTTTGGAGAATATCACTTTATTCCCAGGGTTCACCGGGCAGGGATGATGTGATTACCAATACAGTAGAAGAAATAAAAAAGACAATAGAATATTCTCCTGAAGTTTTATGCAGTACTTATCCAAATCCGTTTTCTGAATGTGTATATATTGATATTTTATTAAAAGAAAGATCTGAAATTCAGGTCAGTATATTTGATATGACAGGCCGTGAAGTTAATGTTTTGCAACAAGGAACAATAGAAGAAGGCTTACATCAGCTGAAATGGGAAGGAACAGACAATTCGGGGAGAAAGCTTTCAGGTAGAGTTTTCTTCTGCAGGGTTAGTCTGCAGGGCAAAGGGATAGCAAAAGTATTTACAAGGAAATTGATGTTGGTCAGGTGATATTTCAGAGTCAACAACATTCTGAAGAATATTAAATCTGATTTAACTGATTATCTTATTTTGTTGATACGATCTTTATTTAATAATCAATGAAAAAGAACTTTTATAATTGAAGTTGAATTAATTCATTTCCAAGTTGATGGATTGTTCCAATAATTCGTAATGCTTGTTTTTCGGACATAGTTTTTTCTCCTTTAACATACTGATTTAAAAGACTTCTGTTCATTCCTGCACGTTCAGAGATTCCTTTCACTGTTAAAGGGTAATATTCAAACAGATCCTGTATATTGATTTTTAATTCAAGTTCATACTCCCCCCTGATTATTTCATCATTTACTGATTCGTAGTTATCCAGTAAACCCTCAATGTGAAGGTCAATAGCTTCTTTGATATTCTTTTTTAATTCATCCAAACTATCTCCAAAAGAATAACATCCGGGTAAACTAGTTATTTCAGCCCACCAACCATCTTTATTTGGCCTTACATTTACGATTATTTTTTCCATTTTCAGAGTGTTGTTCATCTGTTATTTTAATCCCGCTTGTTTTAAAATTGAAATTGCCAACCACTTCGGAATATCTTTATTGCTACCATGGAAAGGAATTGTGACAAGTCCCTTTTTTTCATAGTGAATAAACTGAATATGACTACCTTTCTGTCTTGTTTGCTTCCATCCATCATCTTCAATAATTTTAATTATCTCCGAGGTCTTCATTTTTCAAAGGTAATTAAATTATTTTGTAATGAAAGGTAAAAGTAACATTTGTGATACTTTAGCATGGGGTTTAATTTTAGAATGTGGATAGATATGTGTTTTTTGGAAGTTTTGTTACTTAAATTCCTTCTCCCTCATAATCAATGATTTTCTTTCTCCAGTCTTCGGGAATAGGGATGCTGATTCGATCTTTTATATTGAAGCAAACCATTATGGCAGTGCATGTTGAAAGTACTTCATTGGTACCTTCTTCAACAAGGAAATGTTCCATAGTCAGGCTTTTATTTCCAAGTTTGGCAATGCGTGTTTCTACCAAAACTTTGGTTTTACGGAATATAGGTTTCAAATAGTCTATTTTGATTGAAGCACCCACAATTCCTATAGTTTCAAAATCCATTTCAGGGATAACCTCTTCAAAATAGCTAACCTTACCTGAGTCGTAGTAGTTTTGGTAAATAGTGTTGGAAACATGCCCCATTGAATCTACATCACTGAATCTGACCTGAATAGGCAGAATATTTTTGCATTTTGTCTTTAATTGCATTGGTTTAATTTTTATTCAAAAATAATTCTTTTACTTTCTTAAATGAGATTTCATTTTTGAAATCAATCTTCACCTTCATATATTTTTAACAGAAATGTATTACTTATTAAATCCGATTAAATAGATTTTTAAAATATTATTTGCAAATTTATACTGAAATATAAGAAATATAAATTATTAAAAGATAAAGATATGAGGGGTATAATTTTTTGTTGTCTGCTTTTGAGTGTATGTCTTTTAAAGGCTCAGGACCTTGTGATTCTTCACACCAATGATCTTCATTCAAGTATGCTTGGTTCTTCGCCAGAACTTGAATATACGCCTCTTGTCAATGATCAGGATCCTACTCTTGGGGGTTTTGCCAGGATAGCCGGTTTTATTGAAAGTGAAAGAAAGATAAACAAAGAAAAGGTTCTTGTTGTAGATGCTGGAGACAACCTGATGGGTACCTTATTTCAAACTTTGGAAAAGGATAACTATCTGCAGCTTAATTTGATGAAAAAGATGGGATACGATTATATCGGGATGGGCAATCATGATTTTGATTTTGGACCTAATGGTTATGCCAGGATTGTCAATGAGTCGTATAAAAAAGATGAAATACCTCAGATTTTGTTTGCCAATTATAAAAAGCAAAAAGACGGATCCGACAGTTTGTTTGTAAAACTGTTTGAAAGCCAAAGAATTTTGCCTTATACTACTGTTATTAAAAACGGTTATAAGATTGGTTTGTTTGGCATGGCAGGCAAGAGTGCAGATGAATCAATACCTGATATATATAAAGTTGATTTTTATGATTCAAAAGCATGTGCACGAAATACATCATTTTACCTGAAGGAAAAAGAAAAGTGTGATCTTGTTGTAGCGCTGTCACACGGATATTTATATAAAGACAAAAAAGGGGAATGGGCAGGAGAAGATCTGGATGTGGCAAAGAACTGTCCTTATCTTGATATAATAATTGGAGGTCATTCTCATAGTTTTGTACCTCAAATGATAAAAAAAGGTAAGGCTGTAATTGTGCAAACCGGATCAATAGGTCAGTATATTGGCCGGCTTGAAATAAAATTCAATCCAACGGGGCAACATGATATTTCTTACGTGTTGGTGCCAATGGATGATAACATTAAAGCAAGGGCTGACATTCAGGCGATTATAGAAGATAATATTAAAATTATTGAGAACAGCATACTCAATGATCTTGGCATGAAGTTTAAGGAACCGGTATGTGAAACTTCGTTTGATTTGTTATGTAATCCTGATCAGCTAAGTGAAAGCAACTTAGGGCCTTTCATAGCTGATGCCATGTATGGTTATCTGAATAAAAACCTGAATCAGGAAGTTGACTTTTATACTGTTGCCAGAGGTGTGATACGTCATGATATAGTGAAGGGAAAAAAAGGCTTGCAGAATGTGAATGATATTTATAATGTTATGCCATTAGGCGAGGGGAGTGACAATATTCCTGGTTCTCCAATAGGTAAGATATACATTACAGGAAATGAGATTAAGAAAGTTCTTGAATTACTGTTGCAATTGGTTCCTTCCAACGATGATTATTACTTGTATTTTACAGGAATGAAGATTAAATGTGATCC
>CAYUEI010000118.1:0-8586 GCA_964443445.1 uncultured Prolixibacteraceae bacterium
CAGGAATGGTTGTACTTCAGGCTGAGAGTGAAGTAGCATCAGTAAATATGCTTTACGGTGCAGCCTCATCTGGTAAAAAAGTAATGACATCCTCATCCAGTCCCGGTATAAGTTTAATGTCAGAAGGAATATCATATCTTGCTGGAGCTGAACTTCCTGCAGTTATTGTTAATGTTCAAAGAGGTGGCCCTGGTTTAGGTACAATACAACCTTCACAAGCCGATTATTTTCAGGCAACTAAAGGAGGAGGACATGGTGACTTCCACTTACTTGTACTTGCTCCGGCTTCAGTTCAGGAAATGAATGACTTTGTAGATTTAGGCTTTAATCTTGCATTCAAATACCGAAATCCCGTTTTGATATTATCTGATGGCGTAATTGGCCAGATGATGGAGAAAGTTGAGCTTAGTGAATATAAACCACGTTGGACTGATGAGCAGATAGAAGAGCTTAACGGTAGTTGGGCAGCAACAGGAAAAAAGAAGAATCGTGAAAGATATATTAAAACATCTTTGGAATTAGTTGCCGAAAAGCAAGAAAAATTCAATGAAAAGCTTCAGGCAAAATATAAGAAAATGGCAGAAGAAGATGTAAGATATGAAATGGTTCAATGTGATGATGCAGAATACATCATTGTAGCATTTGGGGTTTCTGCAAGGTTAAGTTTAAAAGCCATTGATATTTTAAGAGAAAAGGGCATTAAAGTTGGATTACTAAGACCAATTACATTATTCCCTTTCCCTTATAAAATAATAAAAGAACTTGCTGACAATGTGAAAGGATTTTTATCTGTCGAAATGAATTCTGGTCAAATGGTAGAAGACGTCCGGCTTGCAGTTAACGGCAAAACCAATGTTTATCATTTCGGACGAATGGGAGGCGTAATTGCAAATCCTGCAGAAATAGTTGAAGCCATTGAATCAAAAATAATCGGAGGAAAGTAAAATGACAGAATTACAATTACAAGATATAATAAAACCTGAAAACAAGGTTTATGGAAAATCTAAAATACTTACCAATACGGCAATGCACTATTGCTATGGTTGCAGTCATGGAGTTGTTCATAAACTAGTTGCTGAGGTTATAGAAGAAATGGGGATTCAGGAAGAGACAATTGGAATTTCTCCTGTTGGATGCTCGGTAATGATGTATAATTATCTTGAAATAGATTGGCTGCAGGCTGCTCATGGTCGTGCACCGGCATTAGCAACAGGATATAAGCGGACAAATCCAAAGAAATATGTTTTTACTTATCAGGGAGATGGAGATTTAGCGGCAATAGGAACTGCTGAAACCATGCATGCAGTTAATCGCGGAGAAAATATTGTAATGATATTTATAAACAATGCAATATATGGAATGACCGGTGGACAGATGGCTCCAACTACTATGGTTGGACAGGTAACTGCAACAACACCTTACGGAAGAGATATTGACAGAAATGGCTATCCTCTTAGAATAACTGAATTACTGGCTCAGTTGCCGGGAGCAGCATACGTCACCCGACAAAGTGTACATACACCTGCTAATGTTCGTAAATGTAAAAAAGCAATACGTAAGGCATTTGAAAATTCTGCTAAAAATATTGGAACTTCATTCGTAGAAGTTGTTTCAACATGTAATTCAGGGTGGAAAATAGATCCGGTTGAATCAAATAAATGGATGGAAGAGAATATGTTCCCGTTCTATCCACTTGGTGATCTAAAGGACAGTGAACGAGACAACTCAGATAAATATCAAGTTCAAAAACTTAAAAAGTAAAAAAGATGACAGAAGAAATAATAATAGCTGGTTTTGGTGGACAAGGTGTTTTATCTATGGGTAAGATTCTTGCTTACTCAGGCATAATGCAGGATCAGGAAGTTTCATGGTTTCCTTCATACGGACCGGAAATGAGAGGAGGAACAGCAAATGTTACTGTCATCATCAGTGACGAAAGAATATCTTCACCTGTTTTGAATCAATATGATACAGCAATAATATTAAATCAGCAATCGCTTGATAAATTTGAAAGTAAAGTTAAACCCGGGGGAACATTATTATATGATCCGAACGGCATAATAAAGGGACCTTCTCGTAGTGACATCAAAATATTTAAAATTGATGCTACCAGGATTGCGGCAGAAAGGAATCAACCTAAAATTTTCAATATGATTGTTTTAGGAGCATTTCTCAAAGCAAAACCAATAGTTAAAAAAGACAATGTAAAAAAAGGTCTGGAGAAATCTCTGCCTGAAAGACACCATAAATTAATTCCAATGAATCTTGAAGCTGTAGAAATTGGAGAAAATGAAGTTGAAGCTATCAACTGAAAGATTAGTAACAAATATTAAAAGGGCAAACAGTGATTTGCCCTTTTTTGTTTTAGGTCGTAAAATATTCTTATAAAGAATTTCAAATTATGTTGATTCAATTAAAATTATTAATTTTAATTGGAAAATCTTATTAATCTCTTACCTATATGCACTACCTTATTAGCCTGATACCTGTTTTGTTTTTTTTAATGCTCTTATTTTTTCTTGACAGTTACAAATTAGTGCGCTTCAAAACTCTATCAGTTGCTTTTATTTCAGGAGCATTAATTGCTGTTTCAGCTTATTTTATTAATACATGGCTTATTACACTCTTCGATTTAAGTTTTGATAAATATTCAAGATATATCTCCCCTGTACTTGAAGAAATATTGAAAGCTTCAGTTATAATATTTCTAATCCAAAAGAAAAAGATTGGTTTTCTTATCGACGCCGGTATATATGGGTTTTCAATTGGAGCTGGCTTTGCCGTGTTGGAAAACCTATACTATCTTAATACATTGCAAGATAACAGCATTGGAATCTGGATAGTCAGAGGTCTTGGAACATCAATAATGCACTGTGGAGCTACAGCTTTATTTGCAATTTTGTCAATTGGGGCACTTAATCAGGAAAAAAATAAAATTATGGGAATAATTCCAGGGATTGCAATTGCTATAGCCGTTCATTCTGTTTTTAATAATTTTTACATACAACCATACATCCAGACTTTAATTATAATAATATTAATCCCATTACTTCTTATTCTTATTTTCAAATATAATGAGACTCAACTTAGAAAATGGTTAGAGATAGAATTCTTTAATGAAGCTGAATTATTAAATTCAATGAAAAAGGGTCTTTTCTCTCAATCAAAATCAGGAAAATATCTTTCATCATTGAAAGAACATTTTTCTTCAGAAATTATTGTAGATATGTACTGTTATATCTCATTATATCTTGAACTCTCAATTAAATCAAAGAGAAATATTTTACTTGCTGAATGTGAGATACCTATTGTTAAAGAACCTGATATTGATTCAAAACTAAAGGAATTTCATCAGTTAAGAAAGATTATCGGGAAATCCGGTGAACTGGCCTTATCTCCTCTAATTAAATTAAACAACAGAGATTTATGGAAATTATCCAATTTCTAAAAAAGTGTGAACATTATACCAACTTTTCGAGCAGTTAAATATACTTATGAAAACAAAAGTTCAAATAAATAATGTTCACAGAGATGCAAATAAGCAAATCTGAAGATATGGGGAACGAACATGATATTATCAATAATATTATTGCAGGGCATACTTCGCAATACAAATTACTGATAGACAAGTATCAGAATCCTATTTACAGGTCAATATTGAAGATCACTTGCAATCATGAAGATGCCCTTGAGGTTACACAAGATGTGTTTATTAAAGCATTTGAATCATTGCACCAATATAAAGCTGAATATAAGTTTTTTAGCTGGCTTTATAGAATTGCTATTAACAATGCTTTACAGTATATAAAAAAGAAGAAGAAGAATATTCGCATTGATGATGTTAAAGAAAAAATCAAAGGAGTTCAAGAATTAGAAAAAGAAGAAATTGAAGAAAGATATAAGATTTTAGATTTAGCAATTAATGATTTGAAAACAATTTATAAAGAAGTAATTATTTTAAAATATTACACTGATTTATCATATACGGAAATTTCAGAAACATTGAATATACCTGAGAAAACCGTAAAGTCAAGATTGTTTGATGCTAGAAATTTGCTTAAGCAAAAACTGGTAGAAACAGAATATTTTAAATATTATAATAAACTTTAAATCATAGAATAATGAGAAGAATTAATAATACAGATATATCATTAATACAAAAAAAAATTGATGGTGACCTCTCTCCCGGAGAAGAAGAAAAATTCAATACTCTTATAAAAACATCTGTGGAAGCTCAGAAATATTACTTTGAGCTATTAGGTGTACACTCATTATTAACTGAAGACTCTGAAAAAATAAAGAAAATTGATATAACTGAACAAGTATTTTCAAGTATAGAAAATAAAAGATTAAAGAATAAAAAATCCGGAGTATATATTTTTATTTCTAATTATAAAAAACAAATAATTTCATACGCTGCAATTTTTATAATTGGTATCATCTCAGGTTACATTGTCAATCAAATAGCCGGAGGTAATAATATCGCTGATTCTAAACAAATATCAGGTACATTTTTAAATAACCCGGAAGCAGATTACTCTTTCAATAAAAATGGAACTGAAATCAGAGCTCAGCAATTTGAAAACAGAGATTTTAATTTATATACAATATCAGTTAAATCATCAGACCTCCTAAATATTCTGATCAATAATAATGCTCAGAAAATAACAAATGAAAATATTAATGTCATTTCTGCCAATGGAGAATTTAATTACGTTGAAACTTCAAATAATGAAATAAAATATTTAAGTAAGGGTGAAATTATATTCCAGATAATCACTACAAATGAATTAAGAAATACAAAAATTCTTTTTTCAAAAGAAGGCCTGAGTATTTATGAGATTATTATAGAATAATAAAATAAATGTGAAGAATTAACCAACTTTTTGTAATTTACAAATACTTAGATTAAAGAAATAGACATTAAAAATTAATATCATGAAAAAGTCAACAAAACTCATAATCGGAATAATAATTGCACTAAGTTTTGCAATTGGTTTCTTAGTTAGTGTTGTTCTTGATATACCACCACAGAAAGAATCAGACCTCGCAGGTACTATTGGAAAAATAAATAATTACAGAAATGTTAAGATATCTGATAATGATATAAAACTTCGTAATGATTTAATGAAAGATGAAAAGTTATTAAAGAAATACAAAGACTACTACAACTTCCAGTATGCTTCAAGTGCAAAGCTGGGAATATCAGTCGATAATGCATTAGATGCGTCTGCTAAGGACAACCAATTTTCTTCAACATATACAAAAGAGATAATTGCACTAACAAATTTTAAAAATTTCCTCAAAGAAGCAAGAAAAGATCTTTTAATTGCGCTTTCTGTTTTAAACAACATTTACGAATCAGATCAGTTTTCTATTTCTTCCCTGATAAATAATGCCAATAATGCTGTTGCACAAATCAGGTATCGCGAAGCTGTTGTGGGAGACTTTGTCTTTGCAATTGAAACCTATCTTGGCAAAGATAAAATAAATGAATATACTCAACTTAAAAACGCTCATGACATGCTGCTTCTTAATCAGTTTACTAACGCAGTAATAACTCAAAACAAGCCAATGCTTAAGTTTCTTGATAAAAAAGAGTTCTTTGCAACTGCAAAAGAGCTTAAGGATAATTACGATAATGAAACAGCAGAATTGAAGCAACAGATGACGGGAGATTTTGCAAACCTTGTCATGAATGATAAATTAGCTGTTAATTCTAAGATTAAGTCTAATGAGGAATACAATAATGAAATATCAAAATTGGAGGATCAGATGACGCAAGATATTGAAAACCTTGTCATGAATAATAAAATTTACGAAATTAACTTCAATGCTGATAATAGTAAACTTAATACTGATGATAATAGTATAAATACGGACAACATTACAATATATACTGATCAAACTATCTTACTTGGTTATGAACAGTAAAATGAATAATAACTACTGACAACACTGAATTAAATACCGATAATACAATACTTAACACTGATATTACAAATCAGGATAATTAATTCTCATAAAAATTGTAAGTATTAAAATAAAATATAATATCATGAAAAAGTCAACAAAACTCATAATCGGAATAACAATTGCACTAAGTTTTGCAATTGGTTTCTTTGTTGGTGTTGTTCTTAATATACCACCACAAAAAGAATCAGACCTTGCTGGTACAATAGGGAAAATCAACAATTACAGAAATGTAAAGATATCTGATAATGATATAAAGCTTCGTAATGATCTGATGAAAGATGAAAAGCTGATTAAGAAGTATAAAGATTATTACAATTTTCAATATTTGTATTGCGCCAAGTTAGGTACAGATCTTGATTATGTAATTGATGCATCTACTAAAGAAAGTTCTTTTTCATCAAACTATTCAAAAGAAATTTCAGCAATAACAAACTACAGAAACTTTATTAAAGAAGCCAGAAAAGAAATTTTAATTGCTCTTTCAGTTGTAAATAACTTATATGAATCAGATCAGATATCAATATCATCTATTATAAACAATGCAAATAATGCCATTGCTCAGATAAAATATCGCGAAAGCATAATAGGCGATTTTGTTATCTTAATTGAATCATATTTAAGCAATAATAAAACAAATGATTTAACTCAATTAAAGAAAGCTCATGATTTATTGCTACTTAGTCAATTAAACAATGCAGTAGCTACAAACAACAAACCATTAATTAAATATATTGATAAAAAAGAATTTTTCACATCAGTAAATGAACTTAAATCATTATCAAATTTTAACACCCCAAATTTACAACTATGTTTGATTCCTGATGCCTCAGATCTGGGTTTAAATGATATTGACTCAAAGCTCTTTGATAAAATGGAATTTGATCAGGTAAGTAGTTTAAAATCTATTTCAGAATGGATTAATAGTAATAATACTATTGATATAAACTCATCCCAAATGACTTTTGATAATAGTTCTGCTAATTTTAATGCTGCCCCATCTGAACTATTTTCTACATATTCCAATAATTATGATACTTATAAAACAGAATGAAAATATACAATAAAACTAAAAAATATGCTTGTATCGCTTTGTTTGTAGTTTTACAAATTCCCTTTGTACAAGCTCAAAATATAAACCAGTTCAAAACAAATGATTTTGAACTGGTCTATTTTGGTAAAAGGTATTCATTTCTGGTGCCTTACGTTGCTTCCACATATGAAAATGCAATACTTTTTCATGAGAAAACATGGAATTATAAAAACTCTCATACCAATATCGTACTGAATGATTTCTCTGATTATGGGCATGGCGGGGCAATAACAATGCCTGAAAACCAAGTATTCATTGGGGTAGAACCATACAATTTTTCGTTCAGTATTATACCTTCTTACGAAAGACTACAGTGGTTATTCAATCATGAACTTACCCATGTAACAATGGGAGATAAACCAAATAAAACTGATGCATTCTGGAGAAAGGTTTTTTTCGGCAAGATCAGACATACTGAAAAAGCACCAATAACAGCTCTATGGAGTTATCTTACCGTGCCCCGATGGTTTGCTCCAAGATGGTATCACGAAGGGATTGCCTGTTTTATGGAAACATGGATGTCGGGTGGTTTAGGAAGAGCAATGGGGAATTATGATGAAATGTATTTCAGAAGCATTGTTTCAGAAAAAAAACCTATTTATTCTGTCGTAGGACTTGATACTGAAGGTACTGCAATTGATTTCCAGGTTGGGGCAAATTCCTATTTATACGGCAGTCGTTTTGTTACTTATCTGGCCAATAATTATGGCTTAAATAAATTGATAGATTTTTATAGCAGAACTGATGATAGCCGCCCATTTTATGCTGCTCAATTCAAAAAAACGTACAATGAAACAATTAGAAAAGAGTGGAATAAATGGATCGATTTTGAATATGAATTTCAAAACAAAAATATAGAACAGGTAAAACAATATCCTCTGTCAAGCTTTCAACCTATTACCAAAGAACCATTAGGTAATGTTTCCCGACTATATTACAATGATTCAACCCAAAAAATATATGCGGCAATAAATCATCCCGGAAAATTATCTCAGATTGCTGAAATTGATAAAAAAACAGGATCTGTAAGAAAAATATGTACTCTTGATTCCCCACAACTATATTTCTCTACATTTCTTACATATAATAAATCCGATAACAAATTATACATCACTGAACAAAATCAGAATTACAGAAATTTAGTTGAAATAGATATTCAATCCGGAAAAAAGAAAGTTTTAATTGACTTTACCAGGGCAGGTGATTTTGCCTTCAATCCAAAAGACAAAAGTATCTGGGCTATAAAGCATGACAACGGGTATGCAATTCTGGTTAAAATTCCTGAACCATATAACAAAGTAATTCCAATGTACACTGCTGTTTTTGGCAAGGCATTATTTGATATTGACATTTCACATGACGGCAGATTTTTATCTTCATCCTTGTCAGGAGTAAAAGGAGAACAGTCTATTATCTTGTTCAGCATTGAAAACCTGGAGAATGGCAAAAAGGAATTTACTACTATAAAAGAACTTGAAGACAATACACTAACTCAATTCAGATTTTCCAATGACGATAAA
>CAYUEI010000119.1:0-8536 GCA_964443445.1 uncultured Prolixibacteraceae bacterium
ACAGCAGAAGATACAAAATTCATCAAAGAGCAGAAAAAGAAGCTTGAAGATTTGGAATTGAGACCTTTTTCGCATTTCTGGGAGGGCTTTGAAGGAAATCACAGAAAGAATTTTTTAAGCAGAATGAAAATTATTTCAGTACCTGTAAGAAATGGTGAAGCATTTGGAATATACCTTTCTGAAGCCATGGCATCGGGCATACCGGTTGTTCAGCCTGATTTAGGTGCTTTTCCTGAAATAATAAACAAAGCAGGAGGCGGGGTAGTTTACAATCCGAACAATTATCAAACACTGGCTGAAGCATTAATTAAATTACTTGATGATGAAGTAGGTATAGAAAAATTAAGTGTAGAAGCAAGGAATAGTGTAGAAAATAACTTCAATATAAATATTCAGGCAGAGAAGCTGATTGAAGTATATGAATCAATAAAAAAGGCATCTTTAAATAATTAAGGATGCCTATTTCTATATAAATAATAAACCGGTTTATTTGAAATAATTAATATACCAGTTTCTTTCGTCAAGCAGTAAATTGTACACATAATCGCGTTTCGAAGCAGGATATTTAGCACTTACTCTTTTAGCAAGATAAGAAGGATCATTTCTTCTTTTTGCTACTCTCATAAGGTCGTAATAGCGTTCTCCTTCAAAAGCCAGTTCACGGGCTCTTTCTTCCATAATATTATCTTCGAGATAATTTTGCTTAGCAAGTAAGTTTCCAGTCATGTCAACCCATCCGGTAACTTTATTAGTGAAAGGATCGAAGAAAAAAGTAATATTTTCCAATTTGAATGCAGATTCTCCTCTTCCAAGGCTAACTCTTCCTCTTACACCCAACTGAGTACGGGTAGTACTTGAATTATAATTACTTCCGTCATTTATAATGTTGAGAGCATTTCTGGTGTATGATTGAGGGTTTCCGTCCTTATCTTCAAATACCCAATAATTGTATATTTCAGCTAAATATAAATTAACACCTCCGGCACGATAAATTATAAAGTTCGGATCACGGGAAAAACCAGTACTCTTCTGTGAGTATTTATAGACAATAGTATCCACATTTTCCATTACCCTTTCAACACTTCTTTCTTCCCCCAGTCTCTTATATTCCAACATATCGGAATAATTAGGCACCTCTAAATTACTATTCGCATATACATAAGATATTCCAAAACCTCTTCTATCCTGACCGGGATAACCGGGTATTAAAGTTCGGGTACTATCATAAATGGTGTAATTGTATAAAACCTGAGCTCCTATCCATTGAGACTCCCACTTATGTACAGCATCTTTAGTAGGTTGAAGCATATATTCATTAGACTCCCATGATTCAAATAATCGTTGAAAATCATTTTGTTGTTGTTTGCTTTTATTGAACCAGATAGTAAAGATATGCTCCCTGCTGTCGATATTCACAAAGATATTCCCCCATTGACTATTGGCAAATGAGTTATCAAGCTGATATCTTTTATTAGTAGAACTATTATAAAGAACTTTTTCAAAATAATAAGCTCCCTTAGCCAGGTCACCTAAAGTAAGGTACATATGACCTAATAAAGTGTTGTATCCCCAATCACTCCATATAGTTACTTCCCATGAATTGTCATCATTCTCCATATAATGGTTAACACCTACAGCCTTAACCTTAGTTTCAAGTTCATTGGTAAAGTGGCGTATAATCATGTCAGTATCAAAATACTGCTTTTCGAGTACAATCTCTTTATTGTAAATTGTATCATTGTTATATCCGTCGATGCTATATTCAATATAGATGCTATCTTTATAAGAAGTAGGAGAATTGATAAAATCGTTAATGTCTTGTATCGTCGATAATCTCTGATCAATAAATGGCACTTTGCCATAAATACGAACAGCATTGAAATATGCCCATGCTCTCATTGTCAAAGCTTCTCCATATAATCTGTCGTAATTATTAACATCAGCTGTTTTATTGAGGACTTCAGGGTGTTCTCTTTCAAGAATAGAAATAAAGCGATTAGATGCTGCAATTAACTTGAAGAAGTTTTGAGGAGATGCGTATTTATTTTCCTTAGAAATATTGAAATTATATATTTCCATCAAATCAACATCTGCATTTTCAGTAACTGTAAGTAAATCTCCCCTCAGTTCTCCCAGTACAACCATTTGTTCAACAAGTTCCTGTTGTAATCCATATAATCCCATGGCAGTTGATCTGTATTCATACCAGTCATTGTATAAATCTTCCTCAGAAACTTTATTATCCTGGTCAGGCGAAAAAAACTCTTCACACGAAGTCAGGTTCCCCATTAAGAGAAATACTGAAAATAAAATTATGACCGATTTAATCTTTTTATTCATAATTATGTCTCCTGTTTTATAATCCAATTTTAACTCCAATTAAAAACTGTCGGGGATTAGGAGTTTGTCCGTAATCAATACCCTGATCAATAAGGTTATAAGAAAATGCGAACTCAGGGTCGTAACCGAGATATCTGCTGAATGTGAATAAATTCATTGCAGAGATATAAAACTCAGCATTTTTGAATACTAAGAATTCATGCGGAATCTTATAGCTTAAAGAAACATTTTTTAACCTTAAATATGAACCATCTTCTATCCATCTGGTAGAGAAATCGCTGTTACCGACAGGGTCATTCCAAACAGCTCTTGGGACATTAGTTATTTGTCCATCATATTGCCAGCGATTCAGAACATAACTACTCTGATTGGAGAAGTCTTTCATTGATTCGTTTTTATAGCGCAGATAATTGAACACATCATTACCTAAAACAAAATTCATATACCCGCTTAACGACCAATTCTTATAAGTCAGTGTTGTTGATATACCTCCTGTATAATCAGGCAAGAAAGATCCAATTACCGTTTTATCATAATCATTTATAATATTATCCTTTTCACCATTTGGCCCTGAGATATCTTTAAATTTAGCATCACCAGCCTGAAATGGAATACCTCTGTCGTTTACCTTGGCAGCAGCTTTAGCTTCATCGCTGGTAGCATAGGTGCCGTTATAAATGTAGCCGTAAAAACTGTTGGCAGTTGCTCCAACTTTATTAACTACACTATAATCATCCAGTTCAGTTATGAATATATCATTATCAATCTCGGTTACAACATTTTTAACTTTAGAAATGTTTGCTTCGACATCCCATTTAAAATTCTTGCCATTTATTATTCTTACGAAAGCGTATGCATCCCAGCCTGTATTTTCCATTTTTCCTGAATTTTCAGGTCTGTATTCATATCCGAAATAAGGATCGAGGGGACGATAAATCAACATATTGCTGACAGTAGTTTTGAAAACATCAAAATTAGCCCTTATCCTGTTTCCCCATAAAGAAAGATCAACACCCGCATTCAGTTTATCAAGTGTTTCGTAAGTAAGTCCGGGATTAGGTATTGTAGAAGGATAAATACCGGTAGTTTCCCTGTATTTAATAGTATTATAGAAACTGGCAGCATTCGATTCACCGATATCATCATTACCGGTATGTCCGTATGATGCTCTCAATTTTAATTCTTCAAGCCATTCCAATTGATTAATAAATGGTTCATTTGAGATTCTCCATCCTAATCCGGCTGAATAGAACAAGCCAAACGGATTATTAAACAAGCTGACGGTATTAGCAGCCTGGCGTCCTAATCTTGACGATCCGTCAAGTGACAGAACCACTGTTGCCATGTATTTATCCTTGAAAGAATAGAAAGCTTTTTCATAAAAAGACAACCAGTTCCAGTTTCTGTTGTCACCTCCTTTTTCACGAAGATTATCAACTCCGTTATTCAACATTCTGTATTCGTCATTCTGATGAGAATTCTTACCTATCCCCCAGTCATACTGAAATTTATTGGTCATTACATTCATACCTGTTGTAGAATTGAAGGTATGTCCGGAACCTGTTTTCTTATTAAAGATCAACATTGTGTTATTACTAAAACCGTTGAAAGTATTAGTAGAAGCTTTAGCAACATTATAAGCTTCGCCGTCATAATATACTTCCATACCAAGGTTTGGCATAAATAGTTTTTCTTTCAAAGAATTATAAGTAATACCGATATTTGTTCTAAGCTGAAGGTTCTTTGCAAGGTCGATTTCAAAGCCAATTGCAGTAATAATATGATAGTTTCTTGCACTTGCCTCGAAATTTTCTATTGTAGCTAAAGGATTACTTACACCAAATTCATCGACTTCAGATAACATGACTGTTTCTTTCCCTTCAGTATCATATTGATATGGATTCAACAAAGGCGATTTGGCAAGGCTGGTCCATACCGGACTTGTTTCTTTCACTCTTGCCGATTCCCTGAGATTTGAAGTATAAGTGTTGAATGAAACAGTTGCATTCATCCTCAGCCATCTGTAAATATTAACTAAGCTGACAAAACGAATGTTGTATCCATCGTAATTAGTGCTTTTTAAAATACCATTTTCGTTAAGATATCCGAATGACAATCCGTAACGTGCTATTTCATCTCCTCCTTTAACTTTTAAATTGAAATTTGTAAAAGCAGCATCGTCAAAAATGTATTTCTGCCAGTCGGTATCATGCTGATAGTTAATATATCTTTCATCATCAGGTTCAACAAAAAGATTCTGGTAGAATTCAACAAGATCTTCTTCGTACATCCCTGACGAATAAATGAGTTCATTAGCAAAAGTCTTATGCTGCTGGGCATTCATTTGAGTTATATATCTTTCCGGTTTTAAAGAAATACCCTTTCTGAAATCAATTTCAAAAGATGTTTCAGTTGCACTTGGATCTAATGTTGAAATCATTACTACACCATTTGAAGCCTTTGAACCATAAGCAGCTGAATATACAGCATCCTTCAGGATAACGGCATTGGAAATATCCAAGGGATTAACTGATTGAAGAGGGTTATATGAAAAACCGTCAATAACGGAACCAAACACACCCTGCGACTCCATTATTATACCGTCAACAATATATAAAGGCTGATTGGAAGCGTTTAAAGAGTTTATACCTCTAATAAAAGTAGTAGCTCCGCTTCCAGGTGTTCCTGATTGATTTATCACATACACACCAGAAAGTCTGCCCTGCATATATCTGTCAACAGAAGTTGTAAAAGTGCTTTTAACATCCTTTAGTGGAAGCTCAGAAAATGAAGTAGACATATCTCTTGATTTTTCAGGCTGAGTAAGTATTATAACTTCATCTTCTCCTCCGGAAATATCCAATGGAGTAACCATAACTTCCAGTTCACTCCTTTGGTCAATAAAAACTCTTTTTCTCTTATAATCAGATGATGGCACTATATTTATCCATTGATTTTCAAGGGATGCATTTACAGAGAATTCACCTGCTTCATTTGTAAGTGAAGGCATTTCAAGCGATCCTTCCACACTAACTGAAACGTTAGGTACCGGCTTGTTCTCTGGAGATATTACCCTTCCCTTAACCACTTGTGAATTCTGTGCGCTAACAGTAAAAACACAAGCCAGTAAAAAGGCACTACATATAATAAGAGTCTTGAACCTTTGGTATATAAATTTATAATTCATCTTTGAACTTATTAAAGATTCGGGTGAAAACCCTGTATTTAATTCTATATCGATCTTTTTATTCATTATTGTACCATTTAGAATGAAATAATTAATACAAGGTTTCTATCACGGATTTTCTGTAATCTTATCAATCATATCTTCTGTAACACATTCAATATAATCGAGAACCAGTCCGTTATTAGTCAACGTACTTGGGCCTTTATATTCAAGCCTGACTTTAGCTTTCCCGTATTCAGTAATATTGTCAACCCAGAAGTCGAATTTATTATATCGCCCGTCAGCTATAAAGCGTACACCTTCAACAGAACTGGGAATAATACCTCTAAGCCTTTTAAATTCATTCCAGTCAAAAGTCTTTACCAATAAATCATTTATATAGATATCAAATATACCTCCATAATCCATGTGAGTTCTAACTACAAAAAGGTAGCGTCTTGGAAATAATGGTTCAGTCTTAAATTCGAGACTATATACTCCCTCATATTTTGAAGGGAAAATCACCTTTAGAATTGAATCATTGGAAGCAGTACCAACATTATCGGCATCAGGAACAAAAGTCTGGTCACTAATAATTTTTACACTATCATTCCATGCATACTTATCCTTTCCCAAAACCCTGAGTAAAGCTTCTGCCTCAGTCCTTAAAGGTTTCAAATACAAAGAGTCAAGCACTTCAAAATAATCATAATCATAAACATAGCCATTACTGCAAATTGCTTTATCTACCGGGAAATAATCTAAAATTATATCATCTCCCAATATGTTTTTCAAAGTATCTTTTTCGAAACTCTTAGTTTCAAGCTGATTTTCAAATACCCCTCTTTCCAGCAGATATGGTATTAAAACTTCTTGTTGCCATTTATCAGGAATATCAAGATATGATGTATAATCTCCTCCAATAGCTAAAGCCATTTTTGTTAAGGCATTCTGATAAGTTTCTTTTTGAGGAAAAACTAAAGTCGCTGACTTAAGTCTGAATTCCTCTGATACTTCAAAATATTCTTCTTCAAACTTATTTATCACTGTAATAACTGAATCATATATAGTATTACCTTGTTCGTCAAAACCCAGAGGTTTACTTCTTTCCTTATCAAGAACAATAGAGTCTTTATCATCGATATAAACTTTCAAAGCCGGCATATTTTCACTTATATACTCATAAATGCTGGGATGAGGCTTAGCCACTGAATTTAAAATGAAATATCTTCCGTTCTCATACAAGGGGCTTGAAAATTTAACAGGAATGTTATCATAGTAAAGAGAATCTCCTGTATTATTGATTTCAGCAAACTTTAATAATAAAGTTTGTACTTTTCTTACTCCTGAAATATTATTAGGCTGAACGAAAAACTTAAGTATATGAAAAGCAACATCTTGTTTTCTAATCTTTCCATTAGCAGAAAACTTATCAAATGCTTCATTGTCAGGAACAAACAATGTGTATACATCGTTACAGCCTTCAAAGAATAATGAATCATCAAGATTATATTCTTCAATAAGGCTTACAAACTTTGAAACAGAGCTTTCACCCTTTAAAGCAGTCCATACGCTTTCTTTTATTGTTTCCGGATTATTAGCATAATGCTGATTCCAGGTATCATCTTCACATCCGGATACCAGTGATAATATTATCACTGAAGTTATTATGTATAAAATATTTTTCATTTCTCTGATCATATTTATCATACCTGTAATTTAAAACGGTTCAAACCTTACAACATCCCAATAGAAAAATCCCGGAATAAGAGATATCACAGTAATTACATGCGGTTCGTAACTTACAATGGAAACTGTTCCTAACTCAATATCAATATATGGATACTGAGCAGTTCCTCCGGAAGTAAGATCAATTAGTCCTCCTGCTTTTACTCCGTCAAAGAAAACTTCAATTAGTGCATTTTCTGAGCTATAGGCATGTGCTCTGATACTTAAATTATAGTTACCCTGGACTATTGCCGGAATTGTATAACTTATTGAAAAGTCACCTTCCATTACCAGATAATTTTTGTTCCAAGCCGTATTTGACTCATCTTCCGACTGAACAAACAATAACTGATCATTTCCTCCTGTCCATGATATTGTTGTCAGTAATGAAGGATCTTCAACTATGAATTCACCGCCTTCTTCTCTGTATTGATTAAACAATTGTTCTTCATAGAACTCAAAATTTAACTCTGCAAGGTTTGCTTTTGTAGGAACCATAATATGATTCAAGATATGTATTGCACCACTTTGAGTAAGGACATTGCTTATATCATAATAGAATGTTACATATTTTATGAAAGTTGTATCACCCGGACTTACAATTAAAGTATCTTCACTGTAAATCTGAATATCCAGCTTATTTTTTTCAATATCAGGTTTAGAAATTGTTACAGGTGTATCTGTGAAAGTAGTATAATTTGTGGATTTAGAAGAAACCATTTCAAAATCAGATATGAAGTAACTCCCTGCAAGTATATGATATCCCACATAATTACGTAATGGATTAAACTCATTTGAAAAATCATTATTCCCGGGACTTATTCTGGCAACAAGATCATTAAAACTGTATATTTTATTTTTGTTATAAACTGAATCAGGTTCAATAAATAAAGTAACCGGATTTTCACTTACAGTATCCCTGACCACTAACCTGCTCAATATATCTTCAAACCCGGTCGCTTTAACAGCTTCGGCAAATATTGAAAAGGATGGATTTTGAAGTAACCATTCATAAGTAGTGAATGTTACAGGTTCAAGTGCTTTGCCTATAACATGCACATATCCATTTGATACCTCTATGTTGCTTTCAAGAACCGGGGCTAAATTATTTACCTTATAAAAAGAAGTATCACCTGTCATTTCAATTCCAATAGTAAGATATTCTCCGTCAAGGTTAAGTTCAGGCAAAGCTCCGAATGGGAAATCATTAGTTATAATTGCAATATTTACAACATGAAATCTTGCCATTGCAGAAACGTATTCCTTATCTGCAAGCAATTCTTCAAATGTAGAAAACCTTGG
>CAYUEI010000120.1:0-8519 GCA_964443445.1 uncultured Prolixibacteraceae bacterium
TATGTGAATAATAATTTCCTGAGATATAATAATCGACTGTTTTAAAATTTCCTGAACCTGATAGCTGATACTCTCCGATATATCCTGTTCTAAACAGCTCATCCTGATAATCTCTGCCCACAAGTGTATTTCCTAAAGAATCGTGGTACAATGGATACTTCTCATATCTTTGGGTTGTTGGGGATATTTTATAAAAGGTGGAATTAATTAATTTATCGCTTAGTTGTAAATTATTGTAAAACTCTTCGGTGTTCAAAAAAGGGTATCTTTTATTGAAATCCTGAAATCCTTGTTTGATATTAAAACTGATATGAGGTTCTCCGCCCCCTTTTTTGGTGTCAATGATAATAACGCCATTGCTGCCCATATTACCGTAGAGGGCAGTGGATGAGGCATCCTTTAGTACGGTTATCTTCTCGATGTCGTGAGAGTTGAGGTCTGAGATTCCAATATTCTCAAAGTTGACAATCGGGATTATTGCACCATCTACAACGTATAGAGGATCGGAAGAACCAAAAATTGAGCTAATACCTCTGATCCTTATTTTATGATGATCGCCCGGAGCTCCGGAAGCTTTAGTTGTCCAGACACCTTCAACCCTTCCCTGAAGGGCATCGTTTACATTGTTAGTGTTGAGGCGGCCAATAACTTTAGAGTCTAAGGTTTTAATGTCGCGCCCCTTTTCAAGAGGTTCAATAGAGTTATAACTCCCTTGGATGTTTATACTGTTGATCTGATGTTGCTTTACCTTGAGTGCAATATCAAGGCTCAAGTTTTTATACAACTTTACTTCAACTTTCTTTTCCTCATAGCCTATGTAGCGGAAGATTAGCGAATAAGTACCCGGTTTGAGGGTTATAAGAAATGAGCCTTCACTATCGGTAACAAATCCGGTGGAAGTTCCTTCAACTATTATATTTGCAGAAATCAGGCCTTCGCCCGAAGAAGCATCTCTTAAAGAACCTGATATTGAATAAGTATCTTCCAGCGTTCTGTTCCTGACAATAATATGTCCGTTGTTGAAGATAAGATCGACAGGAGCCTGTTGCTCAATTTCTTTTAAAATATTACCAACGGTTGAATTGCGGGAGGGGAAGGTAACTATGTAGGTAGTAATTTTTTCGTTATTACTGTAAACTATACTTAATCCCGGTATTTTATACAGTTCATCAAGCGCCTGTTTAACTGTCAGTCTGCGGTTTGGCAGTTCAACTACTGCTGATTTTGGTACAGTCATTTCATTTTCCTGAGGGAAGGCACTGAAGCTAAAAGCAAGAAGCAGTATCAGGATTATTGTTTTGTATATAGATCGGATCATTGGTTAAGGTTGGTTTTTAAGGTCATTTCTGTAAGCTGTACTGATTGTCGTCAATATTGAATTCGATATCAAGTGTAATTCTGATAGTTGCAAGAATATCTTCAAGAGAGTCGTTATAGAAAGTACCCGTTAGCTTCAGGTTGTTATTTATTTCATCAGAAGTAATATTCTTTTTGAAGTGTTTGCTTAAATCCCTGCAAACTTCCTCTATTGGGGTATTGTAGAATTTCAATGTACCGGTTTTCCATGAAATGCAATTTGGATTAGGATTTTGAAGAAGAGTAATATTATTGTTTCCGGAATCATAAATTGCATATTCGCCGGGGGTAAGAATCTTTCTGTTTTTCTTATCGCCTTTGGAATAAAAAGCAACTTTTCCAGAGCTAACCAACAGACCTGTATTCCCGGAGATTGAATCAGAGATAATGTTGAAAGAAGTTCCAAGCACTTCTGTTACTGAATTACCGGTAAATACTCTGAATGAATGGTTTTTGTCTTTGTGCACTTCAAAGAAAGCTTCTCCTTTGAGGAATAGTTTACGGTGTTTGGAAGAAAAATTCTCCGGGAGTGAAAGGGTACTGTTGGAGTTAAGCCACACTGTTGAGCTATCAGGAAGATTGATTTCCCTGACTGAATTGCCCGAAGTGAAAAGTTGCATTTTATTCTGTTTCACCAGATCAGAGTTAAAGAGAAGGAAGCTTAACCCGATTATCAGAACGATGGAGGCAGCGGCAGAATACTTCCAGATTGTGAGTGCCCTTTTTTTCCTTAGTAACCTTGAACGTAAGTTCTCTTTTGCGTCTTCCTTGTTGAAAAAGGTTTTATTATAGACTCCCTCCAATCTTTTCCATAAGATTGAATTTTCATCGTTGAATTCAGATTTCATTGCTTTATGTTTTTTAGCTTTCCCATAAAGCAAAAAAAGAGGGTGCTACCCCTAAACGATTAGAAGTTTTTTTGATTTAAAAAGAAGATTGAACAGAATAATGGAAGTGTCAGTCCAATGACTATTCACGTAAGAAGATAATTTCTTGATTGCTATTGTGGTCTGGGCTTCAACAGTTTTAACTGAAATATTAAGGTGTCCTGCAATCTCCTGATTAGACATGTCGGCAAATCTTTTCAAGGAAAAAATAATCCTGCATTTTTCAGGAAGACTGTTGAGAGCATCTTCAAGTATTTTTTCCAGTTCTTTGCACTCTAGCAATTCCTGGGCAGTAGGTTGCTTATTCCCGGCAAACTGCATTTCATTATCATTTGGAAGGGATGATACTGACTTTGTGAAATTCTTTTGTAACAGATTGAGCGACCTGTTTCTTACTGCAGTATAGAGATAGTGATTAATTCCTTCAGAGAAAGAGAGTCTTTTCCTGTTTTCCCAGAGGTACACAAAAGTATCCTGGACAACATCTTCGGCTAAGTTATGGTTATTGACAAATTTCAGGGCATAACGGCACAATGGGATGTACAGATCATCGAATAAGAGTTGAAATTCATTATTGTAAAACGGATCTGATAAATTCATGTTATCATTATTCCCGTGGATTGTTAAAAGCAAATATTCCTGCTTTTTTAAAACTCTCTTTATGTTAATAATTTCAGGAAATAAAAATATATAAAAAAAAGAATCCTATACTTTAAAAGTACAGGATTCTAAATTCATTAGAAGGTTTCTAATGGCTACATCTGTTTTCTGAATAACCTGATCTTATTTAATTTCAATTTCCTTTGGTGGCTGAGGTTTTACCTCTTCACGTTTTGGTAATTCAATGTGCAATATTCCTTCAGTGTAGGAAGCAGTGATTTTATCACCTAATATATGTCCTTCAGGTATTGAGAAGGAACGTTGGAACGACTGATAGCAAAACTCTTTGCGGGAGTAGTTGTTGTTCTTTTCTTCTTTTTCTTCCTTCTTTTCTGATGAAATTGTGAGAACGTCATTTTCAATCTTGACTTTAAAGTCGTCCTTTTTCATACCGGGAGCAGCTACTTCAATACTGTATTTATCTTCATCTTCCCATACATTAACTGCAGGTAATGTTGAATCTGTATTTGAGTAATTCTTATTGCTCCAATCCATCAAGTCCCTTGAAAAGATATTATCGAAAAATGTAGGGAATGATGGGAAATAATTCTGATTTCTTCTAACTAGTGTCATGGTTTTATCCTCCTATAATTTTGTTTTACATTATTTGTTAATTAAACACATCAGCATTTAATCAAAATAAATACCATTTGTGTTTTCGGAAATTTTGACATTGTTTTTAACAGAAATCATGAAATTATGGCAATATATAAGTGCCTGATAATGACAAAATAACAGATTTTCATGCTTTATTACTGTTAAAAATGGGATATATGTTCGGGGTCAAATAGAAGAGCAAGGGAATAATGGAAAAGGGGGTCTTTTTCTTAGAATTTATAACCTTTCTGTTAATTTTAATATGAATCCGATATAAAAAAAGCATCGGGGGAAACAATTAATTCAAAAAAAGATATATTTGTGTCGTTAAAGAAATTGACATGAACAACTGGAGCAACACATTTTTTTATTTTTATTATTATTTCGGTGCCAAAAACGGAATCGTATAGAAATGTGTTGTGAATAGTAAAGAGATACAGATTTATAGGGTTCCGAAAACGGAGCCCTTTTTTTTTGAAAATATTTAAAGCTCATAATATGAAAGTAACTATTGTAGGGTTAGGTTTAATTGGCGGATCAATGGCTAAAGATCTCAGGAGTATTGGTTTTGCCGATGAGATTATTGGAGTTGACAAGAATGAAGAGCATCAGAAACAAGCTTTGGAATTAGGTCTTGCCGATAAGATACTACCTCTGGAAGATGGAGTTAAGGAAGCAGATATTGTTGTTCTTGCTATTCCTGTTGATAAGATGGTTAATGTATTACCTCTGGTTCTTGATAATATTGACCCCTCTGCTTCAGTAACAGATGTAGGTTCAACAAAAAAGCTTATCTGCAATGCTGTTGAAAACCATCCGAGGAGAGGTAATTTCATTCCTGCCCACCCGATGTGCGGAACCGAACATTCAGGTCCTAAAGCTGCTATCGATGGTTTGTTTAAAGGAAAGATTTGCATAATTTGTGATCAGGAGAAAAGCCGCCCTCAGCACATGGCACTTATTGAAAAGATGTATCATTCAATTGGGATGGACATAGCCTACATGACTTCCGATGAACAGGATCATACTACTGCTCATGTTTCACATCTGCCGCACATTGCTGCTTTTGCCCTTGCCAATGCGGTGCTTGCCATCAACGACAGAAAGATAATTTTCGATCTGGCTAGCGGGGGTTTTCAATCAACAGTACGTCTTGCAAAAAGCTCTCCTGAAATGTGGGGACCTATCTTCAAACAAAATCAAAATTACGTAGTAGAATCGCTCGATACATATATTAAGTTTCTTGAAGAGTTTAAGCAAAGTATGCTTGACCCTGATGATACAAATTTATATGAACAAATGAGGAATGCCAATAAAATAAGAGATATCCTTAATGGCGACAGTCAGGATATGATAAGAAAGCAATCGACAACAACAAAAATGTATACTAAATAAAAATTGAAAATATGACACTGGAATTAGATATTCTGCCTATATCAAGCTGGGTTGACAATATTGAAGGTCAGCTTTTGATATCAGGGCCTTGTAGCCTTGAAAGTGAGGAACAGGCTTTGGCCACAGCACGTGAATTGAAAAAAGATAAAAGAATTGTAGCTTACAGAGGGGGAGTATGGAAGCCAAGAACCAGACCCGGAAGCTTTGAAGGTATAGGCTCCATAGGTCTTGAATGGCTTAAGAAAGTGAAGGAGGAAACCGGTCTTCTTACTGCTACTGAAGTTGCCAATGCCCAGCATACCGAAGAATGTCTGAAAGCAGGAATCGACATTTTATGGATTGGTGCCCGTTCTACCGGAAGCCCATTCGTTGTTCAGGAAATAGCTGACGTTCTGAAAGGTACCGATTCTGTTGTTGGTATTAAGAATCCGATGAACCCTGATCTTTCTTTGTGGATGGGTGCTATTGAAAGAATAAATGCTGTAGGTATTAAAAAGATATTCGGAATACACAGAGGATTTTCTCCTTATCAGGAAACAAAATACAGAAACTATCCGGGATGGAAGACTTACTTTGAATTAAGAAATTCAATGCCTAACCTGCCCATTATATGTGATCCCAGTCATATTGCAGGTAAAAGGGAGTATTTGGTTGAATTGTCTCAGAAAGCTTATGATATGGGTTTCAACGGTCTTATTATAGAATCTCACATTGACCCTTCATGCGCTCTGAGCGATAAGGAACAACAGCTTACTCCTTTCGAACTGTTCAGAATGCTGGATAAACTTATAGTAAGAAAAGAAAATTCAACAGATTCAGAGTATGAAACTCAGCTCGATCGCTTAAGAAGCAGGATTGATGCAATAGATAGTGAGCTGATTGAAATTCTTGCCTCCAGGGCAAATATTGTAAAAGAAATTGCCCTTTACAAGAAGAGAAACAACGTTATGGCACTTCAGGTCGATCGTTTGTCTAAAATGATGAACGCTAGGGTTGGTTTAGCCGGGAAGCTTGATATCGACCCTCTTTTTATAAAGAATATTTTCCAGCTTATACATGAAGATTCAGTACGTCAGCAGACAGAGCTGATAGATATGAGTGAATAAATAATACAATCAGGGAAGGAATAAATTATTCTTTTCCTGATTTATATTTTAATTCTGCTTCAGAAGTGATTTCAATGTCTCTATATCAGGTTTTTCTGTTATTTTATCCCCTGTTATTAAGTATGGTACTTCAAGTGTTTTATCCTCAATTGCGGTCAATAGCAAATCATCAGGAGAAAGTGTAAACCTGCCAAGTGTATATCTTACTTTCCAGTCTATAAAATCACAAGCCAGGAAAACAAGTTCAGTACAAGTTATAGCATCTGATGATTCTATATCAAAGTTAAAGTCATAAGGTTTTGCTATTTGTTGTCTGGCGTTTATCATCATTTGTGTCTTGAGGGAATCAGTAAGATTTGAGATTCTGATTATCAAATACACTTCGCCATCAGCATATTCTTCAAGGGAACTGACTTTTACTCCCGAACGTAAAGCTTCGACAAGTGTATTTTTTAATATTCCCTGTTGAGGGTTTTTTATAGTACGGTTGTTTCTGCTGTATCTTGATCTGGTAATATCATCACCAAACCATATTGCAGCATGGCCAAAATAACCCGGGATGAACTTATCTGTAAGATGTTGAGGTGATTTAGATATTATGATGTCATAGGGTTTAAGGCAAGGTAAAAGTTTTTCAGCACTTTTCACCTGATCTATCTTTTTATTAAACGCCCCGACAGTATTCCCAAAAGCATAACTTCCTGCTCCTGTTGCATCGTATACAAATGAGCTTATTCTTTCATTTCCTCTGTATAGCCAATACCATGCAGCCCTCAGATAGTCTGTCTGTGGTAATGATTTGTAAAGACTGTCAAACTCTGCAGATATTTTTCTTTCGGCACAATTTTCCAGACTTTTCCTTACTTCCGGTGAATAAAGAAACTCATTGCTTTTCTGTAAAGTATTTCTTGGAATGTTACTACTGTAATTTCCCCTGTTAAGTGCCCGTCTTATCTTTTTATTCAGATAATAGCTCTTGTCGTAATCAGCTGCCGAGGATAACAGAATTATGGATGCAAGACATTGCTCTGAAGTTAAAGTATCGGGCATCACTTGCCCTTTCTGAAGCATTGAATTATAATACCTGTCGTAATCAAGCTGACGGGAAAAGGTTGTATATATTTTATTCAGATCATCTGCTTTAATATGGAGGGCATTTGAGTTTTCTTCTGAAAGCTTTCTGAGAATACTATCGGCCTCATGATTTAATCTTTTTCTTTCTGGATCAGATATAGGCCTTTTATTATCACCGGCAACGGCTTGTTTTGTAGAGATAAAATTATTTTGAAGAGTGACGCATGATGAAAAGAGGATAGAAGTCAAATATAAAAAACAGATCTTTATTAACCGGCTTTTATGATGCATATATAATTGTTGTTTAATTATATGATTTTATTAAAAGTCGCAAAATTAAAATAAATGATTAGAATTTTACAATATGCTGTTAAGTAGAGTATAAAAAATTATCCAACGCCTAAAAGTATCATAAAATAATAAACAAGTCCGGCAATCAGCATACTAACAGGAATGGTAATAACCCATGCAACAAGAAGGTTGGTAGCCACTCCCCATCTTACAGCTGAAATACGTTTTGTAACACCTACTCCCATTATAGAGCCTGATATTGTGTGTGTAGTACTAACCGGAATTCCAAGTCCCTGCGATACTCCGAATAATGTTACTGCACCAGCAGTTTCAGCAACAACACCTTCAAACGGGGTTACCTTGGTGATCTTTGTTCCCATGGTTTTTACAATTCGCCATCCTCCGATCATTGTTCCTAATCCTATTGCAGAGTAACATGTCAATGGAAGCCAAGTGGGTACGTGAAGATGTGTCTTTCCAAATTCATCAATGGTTTGGGTAACATGTGCCCAGGCAGGTATATCAATCCCCTGTGTCTGAAGCGAAGCAACATATACCAGCATTGCGGCACTTACTATTCCGATTACTTTCTGGGAATCGCTTCCTCCATGCCCAAGACTAAATAATCCTGACGAGACAAGCTGTAATCTTTTGAACCAGATATTAGCTTTATGAGGATTCAACCTTCTTGATATCCACATAAGTAAAATGGCAAGTACGTATGATATTGCCATTCCTATCACAGGTGCAAGGAAAATAAATCCAATGGTCTTTAGAATTACTCCCTGATTTATAACTGAAAATGTTCCGGTATGAGCTACAGCTGCTCCGGCAAAACCTCCTATAAGTGTATGTGAGGATGATGAAGGAATGCCTCTCCACCATGTTATTAAATTCCAGATAATTGCAGCCACGATTCCGGCAAGTATAACCTGAAGGTTTATTGATCCGCTTTCTACAGTCTTTGAAACAGTATTGGCAACCTTTAAGTCGAATACCCAATAGGCAAGAAAATTAAAAAAAGCAGCCCATAATACAGCTCTGAATGGTGTAAGCACTTTTGTGGAAACTATTGTAGCTATTGAATTTGCAGCATCGTGAAAGCCGTTTATCAGGTCGAAAACTAAAGCTAAAACAATGATGATTATTAGAA
>CAYUEI010000121.1:0-8461 GCA_964443445.1 uncultured Prolixibacteraceae bacterium
GTCAACGATCCGAAGTTAGTAAAATTAGCGTAAGCAAAGAAAGTATCTTGGTCATTGGTGAGTTCTTCGAGTCCTGCATCTATAAGTTCCATTTCAAGTTCTTCCTTATCTTTTCCTGCTGGCATTTCAAATTGAATGACAGCTTTTCGGGAGAACATATTCACCATCGACCCTGAAGGAGCAAGTCCGGCACCCCATTTGTTGAATATCCATTTCATGTTGGCAACAGTTCTGGTGTGATTATCTGTCATACATTCAACAAGAATCATTACTCCAAATGGACCCTTACCTTCATATAATTCTTCAATAAAGTTTTCAGCATCTTTTCCTGATGCACGCTTAATTGCAGCATCAATATTTGTTTTAGGCATATTTTGTGCCTTTGCGTTTTGAATTGCTGTTCGTAAAGCAGCATTCATTTCCGGATCAGGAACTCCCGCTTTGGCTGCTACAGTGATTGCTTTTCCCAGTTTAGGAAAAATTCGTGACATCTTGTCCCAACGTTTTTCTTTGGCCGCTCTGCGGTATTCAAATGCTCTTCCCATAATGTAGAAATTATTTAGGCTACGAAAATAGGAAATCAATCTTTTTTAATAAACTATCCTTGAAAAAAAATGACAATAAATTTGAAAAAATGTTGATTTATAAATGAATATTACCTTATTAATAATAATGACCCCAGCAGATTGCTCTTATTTTGCGATTGAAAAAATCGATTATCTTTGCGAAGATTTTTAAAAGTAGTTGAAAATTCAGAATATCAGAGAATTATATACAATTGATGAAGAATATCCGAAATTTTTGCATTATAGCTCACATAGACCATGGAAAGAGCACATTAGCAGACAGACTTTTGCAAGTTACTGGAACTATCAGTGAAAGAGATATGACAAATCAAATTCTGGATGATATGGATCTGGAAAAGGAGAGAGGTATTACTATAAAAAGCCATGCAATTCAGATGAATTATGAACTTGATGGTCAGGAATACACTCTAAACCTGATTGATACTCCGGGACATGTTGATTTTTCATATGAAGTATCGAGGTCTATTGCTGCTTGTGAAGGAGCTCTTTTAATAATTGATTCAACTCAGGGTATTCAAGCACAAACAATATCTAATTTATATCTTGCTATTGAGCATGATCTGGAGATAATACCTATTTTGAATAAAATGGATTTGCCAAATTCTATGCCGGAAATTGTAGAAGACCAGATAATTGAGCTAATTGGATGTAAGAGAGATGATATAATTAGGGCTAGCGGTAAGACTGGTGAAGGAGTAGATGAAATTCTTAGAAGAATAATAAAACTAATTCCTCCTCCGGTTGGTAATCCTGAATCTCCTTTACAAGCATTAATCTTTGATTCAGTTTTTAATCCTTTCAGAGGAGTAATAGCATATTATAAGATTGTAAACGGAACACTTAAAAAAGGAGATAAAGTTAAGTTCTTTGCAACCGACAAGGAATATACTGCTGATGAAATTGGCGTATTGCGTATGGGACTTGAAGTCAAAAGTGAACTTAAAGCTGGCGATGTAGGATACATCATTTCAAATATTAAGTCAGCAAAAGAAATTAAGGTTGGTGATACAATAACTCATTCTAAAGGGGGATGTGAAGCCAGAATTGATGGTTTTCAGGAAGTGAAACCAATGGTTTTTGCTGGAGTTTATCCAATAGAGAGCGATGAATATGAAGATCTCCGGGCTGCAATGGAGAAACTTCAGTTGAATGACGCATCACTTACTTACGAGCCCGAATCGTCAGTTGCATTGGGCTTTGGTTTCAGGTGCGGTTTTCTTGGCTTATTACACATGGAGATTATTCAGGAAAGACTGGATAGAGAATTTAACATGAATGTAATTACAACTGTTCCCAACGTTGAATATATTGTCCATACTAAAAAAGGTGAAGAATTTACTATATATAATCCTTCAGGAATGCCTTCCGTAGTTACTGTAGAAACAATTGAAGAACCTTATATCAGAGCACAGATTATTACCAGGTCTGAGTTTATTGGTTCTATTATGACTTTATGCCTTGAAAAGAGAGGTACACTTATTAAACAAGAATATATTAGTTCTGATAGAGCTGAATTATCTTTTGATCTTCCATTGGCAGAAATAGTTTTTGATTTCTACGATAAACTTAAAAGTATATCAAAAGGTTATGCTTCATTTGATTATCATTTGATAGGACATAGACCTGCCCGGCTTGTTAAGTTGGATATATTATTAAATAGCGAGCCTGTTGATGCATTATCATCACTTATTCATCAGGATAATGCTGAAAGATTTGGCCGCAGAATGTGTGAAAAGTTGAAGGAGTTAATTCCTCGTCAGCAATTTGATGTAGCTATTCAAGCTGCAATTGGAGCTAAAATTATTGCCAGAGAGACAGTAAAGGCTGTTAGAAAGGATGTAACAGCTAAATGTTACGGGGGCGATATTACCCGTAAAAGAAAGCTTCTTGAAAAACAAAAAGCAGGAAAGAAAAGAATGAAACAGGTGGGTAATGTAGAAGTACCCCAGAAAGCATTTCTTGCTGTGTTGAAGCTGGATTGATTTTATTCTATATTACAAGTTTAAATCCAATACCATGAACATTTATGATGTTCACTTTTGGGTCTTTCTTCAGTAACTTTCGAAGTTTAGCAATATAAACATCCATACTTCGTGTATGCAAGAAGTCTTCGTCTTCCCAAACAGCCCGTATGGTTTCCTGGCGGTCGATAGTTTTATTTGGATTGGCAACCAAAAGGCGAAGTATGTCGTTTTCTTTAGTTGTAAGTTTTATTTCTTCATTGCCAAATGTTAAAATCTGTTGGGACGGATCGAAAAGGTATGAACCAATTTTGAAAACAAAACTATTCTCCGCATTAATATTTGGGTATGTTCTCCTTAAAACGGCTTCAATCCTGAATAACAATTCTTCCATACTGAAAGGTTTGGTAATATAATCATCAGCACCTAATTTGAATCCGTCAATTATATCTTCCTTAAGATTTTTGGCAGTTAAAAATATTATAGGAGTGCCAGGGCTTATCATTTTAATGTCTCTGGCAAGAGTAAATCCATCTTTCTTGGGCATCATTACATCGAGAAGGCACAAGTGGTAAAAGTTCCTCTTGAAGGCCATAAATGCAATTTCTCCATTAATATATAGATCAGTAGAATATCCTTTGATGATTAAATATTCTTTGAGTAATAAACCTAAATTAGTATCATCCTCAGCTAATAAAATTTTATATCCCGGTTTCATTATTTTTCTTTTGTTTGAATGTTAATAATAAATTTAGTTCCTTTATTTAAAACACTTTCAACCTTTATTGTTCCATTGTGGGCTTCAATAATTTTGTTGACATAATGAAGACCTAAACCAAAACCTTTTACATCATGAATGTTTCCCGTTGGAACACGATAAAAACGTTCAAATATTTGCTTTTGATGTTCTTTAGCAATCCCAATACCATTATCTTTTATTGTAACAGATATCTCATTCTTAATGTTTTCAGTGTTAATTTCTATTATAGGTTCTACTTTACAGTATTTAACAGCATTGTCAAGGAGATTAAAAAGTACATTAGTAATATGGACTTCATCCCCACTGATTTGGTGAAAGGTAGCATTTGTGTTTAATATTATCTGACCACCAAGGGAATGAACTTTTAGCTCAAATGAGGAAACAACTGATTCAATAACACTATGTAAGTCAATTATTTTAAATTTTAATTTTAATCGGCCTTCATTGAAAATTGCTGTTTGTAATACCTTTTCAACTTGCATACTGAGTCTTTTACTTTCTTCAAAAATGACTCCTGAAATCCTGTCAATTGCAGTAGTGCTGTTATTGACCGAATCATCCCTTAACATTTGAGACGCTAAGGAAATAGTAGAAATAGGCGTTTTTAATTCATGGGTCATATTATTTATGAAATCATTCTTAATGACTGATAACTTTTTTTGTTTGAAAATAATGGCCACTGTATATGCGAAAATCCCAATAATCAAAGCAACCAAAAAGAATGTTGGTAACATCATGAAACTAGTTGAAAATAAAAATTGCCGTCTGCTACCAGGAAAATACAGTTTTAAATAGTTTGGTTTTTGTGATCCCAGATCATTTATAAAAAGAGGAGTTTGGTGTTCATTCTTTTTATTATTTCTATAGTTATCGGAGCTGATTATTACTTTTTCTTCTCCACCATTATATGATTTAATAGCAAATTCATAAGCCATATTTATGCCATTAAATCGCAGTTCGTCTTCAATAAGTCTTTTTAATATGTCCTTATCTATACGTTGTTCAATTGGCCTGTTTGACATCATATATTGATATTGCAAGTTTCTTGTGAATGCATCTCTTTCCTGTAGACTTTTAAAAAACTTCTGTCTTTCCCAATCTGCAAGTTCAGTCAATTCAGTGAAAAGGTCAGACTCAAGGATGTTGTTGCCATTAGAAATATCCATAACAGTATCACTTTGTTGTACCGAAGCTTTTGCTAGTACTCTTCCTGATTGATCCTGAGAAAGGTTAAATGAAAAGTTAATTTGCTTTTGATTTATTCTATCGTAGTTTGTTAAAGCATTGTTTGTTTTAGGTTTAACAGGGACGACATCCTGAAAGTAGCCCTTTAAATACATTTGTTTAATTTCTTCCTCTTCGAGTCGGGAGGCTACATGAATCAAGCATCTTTTTACAAGTTGTCCGAACTGATCTTCTTTAATACGGGATGCTTTATTGATTATGTTCATCTGAACTAAAATCAATAAAGTCACAACAATTGACATTGTTGCAATAAGAAAATAAATTTTATGCTTTCCCATAATGTCAAAGATAAATCATTTATGAAGTTGTGTAACTTCATTTAACAATTTTTAACATTTGAAAGGCGATTGTGTTAAAATTCTATAATGTAGTAGATTCTCCAACAATTTCAGAATCGTTATTTATATTGTTTAAAGCTTCACGTGCAGCACTTTGTTGAGATTCTTTTTTTGAACTGCCATAGCCTTTTCCTTTGATCTGACTGTCAATTTCTACTGAAGAAACAAAAATACTGAACTTGCTGTTTGGAGGAACTTCTTCTTCAGTTTGAAAATTTACTTCAAATTTGTTTTTCTGCCCCCATTCAATAAGTTGACTTTTATAATTGTTGTCTTGCTCTTCCATTTTATTAAGGTCAACATATTCTTTCAGGAAACGTTTTATTATAACATACCTTGCTTTTTCAAATCCTTTATCAAGATATACAGCTCCAATCAATGCTTCCAAAGCATCGCCATATATATTGCTTGCAGCTGTATTGCCAATTGTTCTTGATTTAATGAATTTATGGAGTCCTGTTTCATTTATTAGTTGAGTCAGAAATGCCCGATTTACCAATTTAGATCTCATTTGAGTGAGAAATCCTTCTCCTCTTTGAGGAAATCTGTTGTAAAGGTATTCAGCAACTACAGCGCCTAAAATTGCATCTCCCAAATATTCCAGCCTTTCGTTGTTGATTAGTTTGCCCATTGAATCAGTTATGGATGCTGATTTATGGATAAAGGCGATATCGTATAGTTTGGTATTACCCGGAAAAAATCCGATAATATCTTTTAAAAATAAATAAAACTCTTTCCTTGGTGAAGAAAAGAGCTTTATTCTTTGAAAAAAATATTTAATCATTTTATTTTTTTGAAAATGATAGAAGCATTATGACCACCAAAACCAAAAGTGTTGCTTAGTGCATAGTCAACATTGCGATTTTTCGCTTTATTGAAAGTAAAATCAAGATTAGGATCTACCTCTGGGTCTAATTCAAACTGATTGATTGTAGGAGGTATTATGCTATCCCTTATTGCCAGAATGGCTGCAATACTTTCAGCAGCACCTGCCGCACCTAATAGATGACCGGTCATTGATTTTGTAGAACTAATACTTAATTTGTAAGCGTGTTCTCCAAATGTTCTTTTAATGGCATTTGGTTCAGCGATATCGCCCAATCCGGTCGAAGTACCATGAACATTGATGTAATCAATCATTGATAAATCAATTCCTGCATCTTCGCAAGCCAGCTTCATAACCAAAGAAGCACCTCCTCCTTCAGGATCAGGAGCTGTCATATGATATGCATCTGCAGTAAGTGCACCTCCGACAACTTCTGCATAAATATGAGCACCTCGTTTGACTGCATGTTCATATTCTTCCAGAATTAATGCCGCACCTCCTTCAGCCATTACAAAACCATCTCGATCTTTATCGAAAGGACGTGATGCTGTTTTTGGATCGTCATTTCTTGTTGAAATAGCTTTCATCGAATTGAAACCAGCAACCCCTGCAGGGGTTATGGCCGATTCTGATCCTCCTGAAACAATTATATCTGCTTTACCCATTCTAATGTAGAATAAAGCATCTATGATTGCGTTTGCCGATGAAGCGCAAGCTGTAACTGTTGTAAGATTAGGTCCTCTGAATCCATACTCGATTGAAATACAACCACTGGCCATATTGGCTATCATCTTAGGAATAAAAAACGGAGATGTCTTTGGATTAGCGTCATTTAAACCTCTAATCTCATCCTCAAAGGTTTGTATTCCCCCAATACCTGCTCCCCAGATAACGCCGACTCTGTCCTTGTTGATTTTTTCCAAATCGATGTTTGAATCAAGAATTGCCTGCTTGGCTGAAACTAACGCAAATTGTGTGAATAAATCATATTTCCTTGCGTCTTTTCTGTCGAAATGATTGTTAGGATCCCAATCCTTCACCTCGCAGGCAAACCTTGTCTTATGTGTGGTAGCATCAAAACGGGTGATAGGTCCTGCACCACTAATGCCATTACTAAGGCTATTCCAATATTCTTCGACATTGTTTCCTATCGGATTAATAGTGCCAAGGCCTGTTACAACAACTCGTTTTAATTCCATGTGAAAAGGAAAAAGTTTATTACTTACTGTTTTCTTCGATGTACTTAATAGCTTCACCTACTGTGCTGATTTTTTCTGCTTGATCATCAGGTATAGCCATATCAAATTCTTTTTCGAATTCCATAATTAACTCTACTGTATCAAGTGAATCAGCTCCTAAATCATTTGTAAAGCTTGCTTCAGGTGTAACTTCGCTCTCATCAACACCTAATTTGTCAACGATTATTGCTTTAACTTTTCCTGCAATGTCAGACATAGTTGTAATTTTTAGTTATAATTAAACTTTATTTTTTTAACGCTGCAAAGTAATAAAGAAACGAATCAAATTTCCAAATTTTATAGCTCGGAGCTTTAATCAAATGAAAGGTTATTTTATTTTTGCAAATTATTATTTGAGTGAAATATATGTCTTAAAATTCTATAAATGAAAAAAATAGCCATCTTTGCTTCGGGTTCAGGATCCAATGCTGAAAATATTGCCAGATATTTTAACAATAATGAAAATTTGAACATCAAATGCATTTATTCGAATAAGAGCGATGCTTTTGTTCTTGAGAGAGCCAAAAAATTAAATATTCCTACCTTTGTTTTTTCAAAGAATGATTTTTATGAAACTGATATTGTTTTCGACCATTTAAATCATCTCGGAATCGATTTGATAGTGTTGGCAGGCTTTTTATGGCTGATTCCTGAAAACCTTACCCAAAACTTCATGATTATAAATATCCACCCTGCTCTTTTACCAAAATACGGTGGTAAAGGTATGTATGGAGATAAAGTACATAAGGCAGTTGTTGAAAATGGCGAAAAAGAATCAGGTATTACGATTCATTATGTGAATGAGAATTATGATGAAGGGGATATTATTTTTCAGGCTAAATGTAATGTACTGCCTGAAGATACTCCAGATGATGTAGCATCAAAAGTTCATGCTCTCGAATACGAGCATTTCCCAAAAGTCATAGAGAATTTATTATTTGGAAGCTAAAATATCCTTTTGTACAGGAGTTTTTGCCTGATTATATATCTCTGATTTTAATGAATCTCGTAATGAAATGAATTCACCAAAATTATCTTTGTTTATCGGTTCAACTGGAGGAGCATTAATTTTTAAAGGATTAACAGGTAAATTGTTCTGAAAAATCCTGAAATCGAGATGAGGACCTGAAGCAAGTCCCGTTGATCCTACGTATCCTATCAATTGACCTTGTTTTACCCTGCTGCCTTCCTGGATACCATTAGCAAATTTACTTAAGTGCATGTACTGTGAGATATATACCGAATTGTGCTTGACATTAAGGTAATTACCTCCGCCTCCACTTTGATATGCTTTCCGTACTATAACTCCGTCGCCGATTGAATATACCGGAGTACCGGTTGGTGCAGCATAATCAACTCCATGATGAGGCCTGTGAATTTTCAATACCGGATGTAAACGGTTATTTGAGAAATGAGAACTTATCCTTGAGTAATTTAATGGGGCTTTTAAAAATGCTTTTTTCAAACTGTTACCTTTTTCATCAAAATAACCGGATTGCCCGTTTT
>CAYUEI010000122.1:0-8448 GCA_964443445.1 uncultured Prolixibacteraceae bacterium
CATTGCAATTCTTTCGATGCCCATACCGAAAGCAAAACCTGTATATTTCTTGCTGTCAATATTACATGAATCCAGAACGTTGGGATCTACCATACCACATCCCATAATTTCGAGCCAACCGGTATGTTTGCAGACATTACAGCCCTTACCTCCGCAAATAGAACAGCTAACATCCATTTCGGCCGAAGGTTCAGTAAATGGGAAATATGAAGGCCTAAGACGGATATCGGTTTTTTCACCAAAGAATTCACGTGCAAAAAACAATAATGTTTGTTTAAGATCGGCAAAAGATACATTCTCGTCAACATAAAGCCCTTCAATCTGATGGAAGATACAATGTGCCCTATATGAAATTGCTTCGTTTCTGAAAACCCTCCCGGGGAATATCGCCCTTATTGGTGGCTGGGTTTTTTCCATTACCCTTACCTGAACACTCGAAGTGTGAGTACGCAGAAGTACGTCTGGGTCTTTTTCAATGAAAAATGTGTCCTGCATATCGCGGGCGGGATGCTCAAGAGGAAAATTAAGAGCTGAAAAAACGTGCCAGTCGTCTTCAATTTCTGGTCCTTCTGAGACGATAAAACCAAGACGGTTGAATATTCCAATAATTTCATTGCGCACAATCGAAAGTGGATGGCGTGAGCCAAGCGGCTTGGTATCTCCTGGAAGCGTGAGGTCAAGACCTTCAGCACCAGATCTTTTAGTTTCGAAAGATTCCTTAAGACTATTGATCTTTTCAGTGACAAAATTCTTAAGTTCGTTAATTGCCGCGCCTACGCTTTTCTTCTGATCAACCGGAACATTTTTGAATTCATCAAAAAGAACAGATACTAAACCTTTCTTGCTGAGATATTTAATCCTCAACTCTTCGGCCTCATCCTTGTTTGAAGCAGTTATTCCTGCCACTTCGTCTTGCAACGCTTTGATTCTATCTAACATCTTAAAGCATTTATAAGTAAAGCTGCAAATTTAAAAGAAATTGCGAATCATAGAAAGTATGCGGTTTTTTAATTATTTTCGGTTTTAATAATTAACGATTAATTCCTTTTGCCATGAGATTCAGCCTGATAATATTGCTCTCATTTTTTCTGACTAAAAGTTTTGCTCAGGACAATGGTGTAAACTTTATTCCTATAAATCATGCTTCCTTTATTATAAGCACATATGATTTAACAATTTATGTTGATCCTGTAGGTAGTCAGGTTAACTATAAGGATTATCCTGAGCCAGATTTAATACTTCTGACTCACGGTCATCAGGATCATTATAGCAAGAATATTCTGGATCCTTTTAAAGGTACTAAAACCAGAGTTATTGGACCAAAGAGCGTAATTGATCTTCTTGGTTTTGGGGAAGTTATGAATAATGGGAATTTTAAAAGCTTTTCTCCTCAGGTTGAAATTCAGGCAATTCCAATGTATAACACAACAAGAAGCAGACTGCAGTTTCATCCTAAAGGGGAAGGCAATGGATATGTGCTGACAATCAATGAAAAAAGGATTTATATTTCAGGTGATACGGAGGATATTCCTGAAATGCTTTCTTTGGCAGATATCGACTATGCTTTTATCTGCATGAACCTTCCCTTCACGATGAACTACGATCAGGCAGCATCAGCTGTACTTAAATTTAAGCCTAAAAATGTTTATCCATACCACTATAGGGGAGAGAATGGAGATGACAATATTCACAAATTTCAAGAGTTGGTTTCAGTTGATCCTTCAATAAAAGTTGAGCTGCTTAAGTGGTATTAAAACAATTCTTGCTTTAACGTTACTTCTTCTGAATTTTTTTCTGGTTTATATTTCTTTTACTGGAAATAAAATTTTGGTGCGTACTTAATCTAGTGAAATTTTAAAATACTGTTTACCAATTTTAGGGTGGGACACACACTTTTTTCCGACCCACCTTGTAAGGACCTCCTCCGTACCTCCTCCGTACCTCCTCCGACCATAATACCACGATTGTGATTCGAGGTAGGTGTAAGGTCAGAATAAAGTATTATTAATTCTATAATGGATCAATGCAAAGAAAATTGTTTTTAAAACATAAAAAAATCTGAAATTTTCTTTGACTACTAATCAAGTATCTCGGTTAAAATTTCTGCAGATGATTTTACAAGACCCATACATATATTTTCATGAAGATTCAGCTCAGTAATTTTAGCTTTTTCTTCAGGAATTGACATGTTATATCCAAGCAAATCCTTACAGTCAAGGTGAGTGTGTTTTTTAATAAATAACCTGTTATACTCCTGAACTTTTAACGCTGCAATGTTTTTTTGTTCACCTGAATCATTTGATTTAGTTGCAGCCCATAATCCTATAACAGAATAAGCTCCGGTACATGCACCACAAGCTCTTCCTTCACGACCAATACCTCCTCCATAGCCAAGGCCAAGATTAAAACAAATGTTTTCAGATACTCCAAAATCCGGTCCAAATGCAGCAAGAACAGATTGGTTACAATTCATAGTCTTAAAGTTGACCGCTGCTTTTTCTGATTTTTTCATATTCATAATGTTTTGTATAGTGAGTTATTAAAATACGATCTTTACCTTCTTAAGCCGAATATCCTTGGTTGGACGGAAATCGCCCTGCACCGGGAAAAGTGAAATACGATCTGCAATATCAAGGCCGTATGTTACTTCTCCAAAAACAGTGTATTGTCCATCAAGATGAGGCGCCCCTCCTATTGTTTTATATATTTCCCTTTGTTCGGCGGAAAATTTAATGCCATTTTCTTTTTCTATATCATCCAGTTCATTATCAAGATATTTCCTCCCGGTAACTATATAAAACTGAGAACCGTCGGAACGCTTATCCTGGTTTGTATCGTCTCTTAGTCGCGGAGAGCCAATTGCTCCCCGCTTATGGTAGAGCCCTTTAACAATGTGTGCAGGAATTGTATATCCCGGGCCTTTCCATCCTACGATATCATCTGACTTGGCATTTCGGGTATCAGCAGCTCCTGTTTGAATACCAAAGTCACGAATGACACGATGAATCAACAAATTGTCGTAGTATCCTTCTTGAGCAAGTCTCACAAAATTGTCTCGGTATTCAGGAACTTCATTAAACAGCCTTATTCCAATGTTTCCATTTGCAGTTTCAAGAGTTATGCTTTTTATGGACGCATTTTTTTTTGCATCCGGATTTCCAATTGTCGAAATTGGTTTTGGGGAACCTCCTTTCTTCATCTGTTCAATAATAGTTTCAGCAGGAATTGCAAAATAAGTTCTCTCGTAATCTACATCCATAGCTGTTCCCATGCCTAAAACATAACCATTGGAAAGGAAAATTGGTGTGCCAATATTGACAGTCTGAATTGTGTTGCTTATTGTTATTAGTTTTTCTCCATAAACTATCTTATCGCTTAAGCTTGCCCCGGCATATAAAGGAAGGGAATTATTGTATTTCTCTCCAACAACTATTGTTTTCAATTTTAATTTTACCGAATCAGTATGGAACTTAAGGGGTTTGGCTTTGAGTGAATCGGTTTTTAAAAGAATAACATTACTGATCCTGTCAAAACTAATAAACTTCTTTACTTCGAACGAAGGTCCCTCACCATTGATAGGAGTAAGAACACCTCTGTCAGCTTGTTTAAAAAGGCTGAAAGGAGCTGCGATGATATTATCTGCAATCAGAAAACCCTGGCCGTTTTCAAGTATTCTGGCTCCGCTATAGGTCTGAATTTTATAGACAGAAGCAGTAAGGGCAGTAAAGTTCGTTTGTGGTGCCTGGGGCGCAGAAACTGCCTCCTGCTTTTGCTGACTCTCTTTTTCTTTACTATCATTCCCAACAGAGCAGCTTGAAGACAGTATTATCATCAACGAAAATATTGCAATTGGAATTATTCTCTTCATTAAGGGTTTATTATTTCAGTATTTTAATATTTATAACTACGTCAGTGAAAGGGCGATTGTTTCCATCAACTTTAAGAGAAGCAATCTTGTCAATAATCTCAAAGCCCTCAACCATTTCTCCAAAAACAGTATATTCTCCGTCTATTTCAGGAGCTCCACCAATAGTTGTATAAGCTTCACGCTGCTGATCAGTAAAATCCAGTTTTCCTTCTGCAAGAGCATAATTAGCCTCAATTTCATCCTTGATTTCATCAGCAAGCAGGCGTGCTTCCTCCATTTTCTTTTCTTCCTTCAGCTTGTTAAGAAGATCTTTCTTTTCGGGAGGGTATGCCCTTTCAATTATCTTTTTTCTGATAGGGCGGTTGACTGCCAGCTCCATAGTATCAAGTTGACCTTGCCTATATGTTCTACCCTGAACAATAAAGAACTGAGAAATATCGCTTTGCTTGAAAATATTTATCTCATCAGGTTGTCTTGGGGCACATAAAGCACCTTTCTTACAAATGTTTTCTTTAATAATTTCATCATCAACAGTTTTTGTAGGGTCGCCATAACCAATGAACTTACCCGGGGGAGCATTCCTCGAATCTTTTGATCCGCCTTGGATAATATATCCATTGATTACCCTGTAGAAAAGTGTATTGTTGAAATGATTGTTGCGTGCCAATTCAAGAAAAGCATCGCGGTGGCGGGGAGTATTGTCGTATAAGACAAACTTCATGGATCCCATATTTGTTGAAATCAGCACTTGATGAGATTGTGAGAAAAGTGCAGTAATTTTCAGAATAAGTAGTAATATCAAATATAATCTCTTCATTATAATCTTCCTTAATTCCTTATCTTTTGAGGGTTAACACTCACCAACAATGACTTATAAGCCGGCGTATGACATTCTTTGCTTGCATTGTTAATCGAAAGCAGTTCATTGATTTCAGGAAAATATGCAGCAACAGAGCCTTTGCTTATAGGATATGATATTGCAAAATAACCGGTCAGCTTTTTCGGTTTATCGTCGTAATTGCTTGTTATCTCAACCATCTGACCTGTAGAAATATTTCTATATTCCATATCTTCAGGGTTCATAAAAAGAACACGCCTTTCATTAGCAATACCTCTATATCGGTCGTTTAGTCCGAAAATCGAAGTGTTAAACTGATCGTGGCTCCTGATTGTCATTAAAATCAATTCCTCATCTACGGTCTTAATCTTTTCAAGCGGATGATTGCTGAAAATGGCTTTACCCTCAGTAGTTTTGAAAACTCTTCTTTTAAGAGGGTTATCAAGGTAAAACCATTCCTTTTTATCAGATAGAGAAGATAAATCTTTCATGGCAGGTATAGCCTCAGCAATTTTTGATCTGAGATAGCTATAATCGTTCATATATTGCCTCCACCCTATTCCTTGTTTATCTCCCAGGACGGCTAATGCCATTTCAGCAATAATTGAAACTTCACTTTTCAACATTGCGGAAGGGGGAGGTAAGCATCCTCGTGAGAGACTGACTTTACACATAGCATCCTCAACCGAAACTGCCTGTAACTTGCCTTTTTGTATGTCTTCGTCCATTCGTGAGTAACAAGGCAAAATGATTGCTTTCTTGCCTGTATTTAGATGATTCCTGTTAAGTTTAGTTGAAATCATGACTGTAAGATTGCAATTTTTCATGGCTCTTTCAACAAACCCTGTATCAGGAACTGCAGCAGCAAGATTTCCACCAAGAGAAATTAGAACTTTTACTTTCCCCTCTGCCATTGCTTTAATTGAAGGGATAACGCTCATTCCCGGATTCTTTGGAACTTTAATATTGAAATTTGTTTCCAGAGATTCTAAAAAATGTAAAGGCATATTTTCCCCAACACCCATAGTTCTTATCCCCTGAACATTACTGTGACCTCTAACAGGACAAATTCCTGCCCCGGGCTTTCCAATATTACCACGGAGGAGCATCACGTTTATTATTTCTCTAATTGTATTTACCGCATTAAGATGATGTGTAATACCTAAGCACCATGTAGAAATTACCTTCTCTGAACTTAAGTATACTTCAGCTGCCTCAACAATTTTTATTTTATCAAGTCCGCTTCCTTCAATTATATCATCCCAGGAAGTGTTGGCTACCTCTTCTTTATAAAGGTCTAGTCCGGTTGTATATTTTTCAATAAAATCAATATCAAGGCATCCTCCAATGGTTTCTTCTTTTTCAAAAATATATTTAGCCATTCCTCTAACAAAAGCCATATCTCCATTGGCAGAAGGCTGAATAAAAAGACTTGTCAAGGAAGTAAATTTGTTAAAATATGTCCTTGCTTCCTGAGGATCGGCAAAACCCATCAGACTTGCTTCAGGCATCAGATTAATTGCAACAATTTTAGAGCCTTTTCTAACGGCAGACTGAAGTGAGCTCAGCATCCTTGCATGGTTTGAACCCGGATTATGACCAAAGACAAAAATGGCATCAGAGCTTGAAAAATCTTCAGGCTCTATACTGCTCTTCCCAAAACCCAGGCTTTGTGCAAGAGCCTTTCCTGATGGCTCGTGACATACATTGGCACTATTTGGAAGATTGTTCGTACCATAAACCCTTGCAAATAACTGATAAAGAAAAGCCGCTTCGTTAGATGTCCTTCCGGAAGCATAGAATACTGCCTCATCAGGATTACCTAGTGATTTTAGTTCCTCAGAAATAATATCATAAGCTTTTCCCCACGAAATAGGTACATAATTGGATGAATCAGTATCAAGAAACATTGGCTCGGTAAGTCTGCCCTGCTGTTCAAGCCAGTAGTCTGAAGAAAGCGAAAGATCTTTAACAGACCATTTCATAAAGAATTCTGAGCTGATTGTTTTATTTGTTGCAAGAGAGCTTATGTTCTTCATACCGTTCTCGCAAAATTCAAAGCGAGATCTGTTTTTATCGGGATTTGGCCAAGCACAACCTGTGCACTCAAACCCCCCATGTTGATTGAAATTGGCTAATATTCTTCGCCCTCTTGTTATTCCGGCTTCTTTATAAAGGAAACTCAATGAATTTAGAACAGCATCTATTCCCCCGGCAAAAGTTCTTGGTTGGTCATGCTTCATTCCGATAAGTGCAGTGACATCTTTTTCAAGATCTGAATTTTCAAGAGATTTAACTGCTCTTATTATCTCCCTGCCCAGAGATTCAATATTTGCCAGCCACAATATTCGTTCTCTTTTATTTTCTGATTCTTCAGGGCGAAAAATATAATTGGTAAGCCCCCCTGCTTCGATCAGACTTATTAAAGGAGGGATCTTATAATCAGGTATTTCATCATTTAAAACTGATTCTCTTATTCTCTTATTTATATCAATAACCAGCGGCATATCTAAAGAGAAAGTGCTTCCCTTGTAACCTGTTGTCTTAATACTATTTCTTCGGGATATAATAACCCCTTTCTTGATAAGTGAATTCCAGACAAGATTCCCTAATGTATTTCCATGAGCAGCAACAACAGCTACAGCTTGTTTTAGTGGTAAAGATTTTTCAAAAACCAATAAACATCTTATTGCTTCCTCTATAAAACTGTCAACAGAATCTGTTTCTTTAAGAATAGTAAGTTTTTCCCAATCATCATTGATCATACTGCGAAAAGAGGCATCCAGCAATAATGCTCCGGCCAGAGTAAGATGCATGACCTGTTCAGAAATAGGTAACGGTTTACCTGAAACAGAGTCAATTGTTAACAGGAATAATTGTTCAGAATATGTTAATTCAGTTTTTTCCATAAGATATTTATTCCTTCTTACAAAGAAAGTGATTTGTATTTTATTGAAAAATAATGAATTCTAATTTATTTTAATAAAATCACTTTAAAATGAAAATTTTTGAATAGCAGTTGATTCTCTTCCTATCAACTGAAAGATATAAAATCCGGGGGAGACTAATCTAAATTTATGATCCTGAAGATATTTAGTATCTGAAGAATATAATAATCGCCCATTAATAGTATAAACGTTTATAACACTCTCATCCCTATAATTTTCAGGTACCTGAATAGAAACCTCATCTCCTTCCCGATTTAAAATCAAGGGTAATTTTCCCGGTTTTCCTCTTTCCCTTAAACTTGAACTATCAGAAATCTTTTTTAAAGAATTTAAAGGAACAAAACTGCATACCATTTTTGAATTTTCTTTATTGTAGCGTGCAACAATAACGTTGTTCAGATCATCTGAAAAATCAGAAGCCAGTCTTGCAGCATAAAATGTAATACTATCTTCAGGAGAATATTCAATATTTATTTTTGATTTATCGCCTCCAAATGCACTAACCTGAATTCCTTTACTTTTTACTTCTTTTAAAAGAGGATAGATCTCTGAATAAAAATTTGTAGTATCCATTGCCCTTGAGCTGGCAGCTATGGAATCAGTTAGTCTTTTCTCCAATTCATCATTGTTTATCATCCATATAAGCCTGTGATGGAGTAATATCAATTGCCTTGAAATATTAATTGTATCACATACATTCTTAATCATCTTTAACTGATCATCTTTTATAAATGTACGATCAAAACCTTCAGCATTAATTTCAGTATCAAGAACAATAAATGTTACCCCGTCCC
>CAYUEI010000123.1:0-8377 GCA_964443445.1 uncultured Prolixibacteraceae bacterium
ACTCAAAGCCCGTTTATGCCAACCCCTCCGGGACAAAGGAGAAGATAAAATGACAACAGACAGAAAGTCAATAATAGAAGTGACAAATCTTAAAAAGAATTTCTATGTGGGAGATGTCACTGTTCATGCACTTAAAGGAGTGTCAATGAAAATAATGGAAGGCGACTTTGTTGCTATCATGGGTGCCAGCGGTTCAGGGAAATCAACAATGCTGAATATTCTCGGCTGCCTTGATAAACCTACAGAAGGCGATTATAAACTTGATGGCATCAGCATCTCTGAAATGAACAAAAACCAGCTGGCTGAGCTGAGAAACAACAAACTTGGTTTTGTCTTTCAGTCGTACAACCTTCTGTCACGGACAACTGCTCTTGAAAACGTTGAACTGCCTTTATTTTATAATTCAAAGGTAAAGGCAAAGGAACGTAAGGAAAGGGCAATTGCTGCCCTTGAAGCAGTAGGCCTTGCCGACAGGATGCACCATACTCCGAATCAGCTTTCCGGTGGTCAGCAGCAGCGTGTTGCAATTGCCCGCTCTCTGGTAAACGACCCGGTTGTTATTCTTGCTGACGAGGCTACCGGTAATCTCGATTCCAGAACATCATACGAGATCATGGATTTATTTCAGAAGCTTAATGAAAAGGGGAAAACAATAGTATTTGTTACCCATGAGCCTGATATCGCACGACTTACTTTACGAAATCTCGTTTTCCGTGACGGCCATATGATAAGTGAAACTGAAGTGATGAATCACAATATCGCTTCAGAGATATTGAAGTCTATGCCGGTAGAAGAATAAGAATACTAATTTGAACAGTATGAACTACAGAAATTTAATAAAGATAGCGTGGAGTGCTCTGATGAGAAACAAGTTCAGAGCTTTCCTTACCATGCTTGGAATAATCATAGGTGTTGCTTCTGTAATAGCGATGCTTGCAATAGGAGAGGGTTCGAAGAAAAGTATTCAGGATCAGATGTCCGGCATGGGAACTAACCTTATTTATGCTATGCCCGGCTCAGAGATGAGAGGCGGTGTAAGAATGGGAAATACTAATGCACGCAGTATGAAGCTTTCCGATGTTGAGGCTATTGCCAAAGAATGTGATGCGATAAGTGGTGTTTCTCCTGAGGTAAGAGCCAGCGGACAAGTCATTAACGGTAACCTTAACTGGCCTTCTTCACTTTACGGTGCAAATGAAAAATTTTTCCCTATCAGGAAATATGATATCGAGGACGGTAGATGCTTTACCCAAAAAGAAATCGATACTTATGCCAAAGTTTGCCTTATTGGACAAACAATAATTGAGAATTTGTTTCCTGATGGCTCCGATCCTATCGGACAAACAATCAGGTTCAACAATATCCCGCTGAAAGTAATCGGAGTAATTGCCGATAAAGGAGAAAGCGGTATGGGAAGTGACCAGGATGACATTATTGTTGCTCCCTTTACAACAGTTCAGAAAAGGATTTTAGCTATTACTCATATCAACTCAATCTTTGCTTCAGCTGTCAGCGAAGAACTTAACGACAAGGCAATAGAACAAATGACTCAGACATTAAGAAGAGCTCATAAAATAAAAGATGGTGATGAAGACGACTTCAGAATTATGTCTCAGTCAGAGTTAGTTCAAACATTTTCATCAATCAGTAATATTTTAACTGCCCTGCTTGGTGCAATTTCAGGTATATCATTGCTTGTAGGTGGTATAGGAATTATGAACATCATGTATGTGTCAGTTACTGAAAGAACAAGGGAAATTGGCCTTAGAATGTCGATCGGAGGAAAAGGAAGGGATATCCTGATGCAGTTTCTTATTGAGTCAACAATGCTTAGCGTAATTGGCGGAATTATAGGTATTGTATTTGGATTTCTTATTAGTAACGTTGTCGGATCTATAATGGGCTGGCCTACCGTAGTCATGACTCAGTCAGTGGTCCTTGCCTTTGCTGTATGTACTGCCATTGGTGTGTTCTTCGGATGGTACCCTGCACGGAAGGCAGCTGCTTTGAATCCTATCGATGCCCTGAGATATGAATAATTAATTAAATTTGAATAAGAAAAAGAGAAATGAAAAAATCAATTTTAACTGATATTAAATTAAAAATCCTGATTCATTTAACAGGATGGGCAGTTATATTGATTTTCCCTCAGTATTTATTCAGACTTATTGGTGTTGAAGATACAAGAGGACTCTTTCATTTTTACTCTAACACAATTACTTACGGGATAATTTTTTATGTGAGTTATCTTTATCTTGTTCCACAATTGTATTTTAAGAATAAAAAGGTCTGGTATTTTGTTGCAAATCTATTACTTATCATTACTCTGTACTGGATTTTATACTTTGTTGCCAGAAGTTATTATATTGGTATAAGCAGGGACCCTCAGTTTCAGGACATGATGAAGAACATGAACCCTGAAAGTATGAAGCCCAGACCATTCATGGAAGCTTTCAGAATAATGAACTTTTCCTTTACCTCTATCCTTATTTCAGGTTTTGCTCTTGGCTTATCTTATATGGATAAACATATATCTAACGAGCAAAAACGTAAGGAACTGGAAAAGGAAAAGCTTCATTCTGAACTTGCCTTTCTGAAAAACCAGATTAGCCCGCACTTTTTCTTTAATACCCTTAATAATATTTATTCTCTTACTACTTTTGATACTCCTGCAGCTCAGGAGTCAATCCTTAAGCTTTCCAAGCTTATGAGATATCTCCTTTATGATTCTGAACACGGAGAAACATTGCTGAGCAATGAAATTGATTTCATGAACAACTATATTGCTCTTATGAAACTGAGGATTAACCCCAGGGTCAACCTTGAAGTGTTTTTTCCTGAGACTTATAATGATGTTTCGGTACCTCCCCTTTTATTCATACCTTTCATTGAAAATGCTTTTAAACATGGCATAAGTTCCAAAGGGAAATCTTTTATTAAAATAAGTATGGATATCAAAGACGGCAGGCTTACCTTTAAGTCTGAAAATTCATTGGGAAGCGGTAACCAACCTTCCGACCCTGCTCATTCAGGCATCGGTCTTGATAACGTTAAAAAGAGGTTGTCCCTGCTCTTCCCCGGTAAACATGAAATGAATGTTTTGCAAAATGAAAGTATTTTCAGCGTAACTTTGGATATCGAATTAAAAAAGAGCTGACCCATGAAACTCAGGACTGTTGCAATTGACGATGAACCTCTTGCTCTTGCACTTCTTACCGATTATATTAAGAAGACCCCCTTCCTTGAACTTACAGGGAGCTTTGATAATCCTATCGATGCTCTTGAATTTTTTAATAATGAAGGAGCTGACCTCCTGCTTGTTGATATTCAAATGCCCGATTTAAAAGGAACTGAATTGGTGAAGATTATAAATGAAGGTCCTAAGGTTATTTTCACAACTGCTTATCCGCAATACGCTATTGAGGGCTTCAAACTTAATGCAACTGATTATCTGCTTAAACCTTTCGGATATGATGAGTTTCTAAAGGCTGTGCAAAAAGCATTCAGATTATTTGAACTTGAAAACAATTCACTGACAGCTGTGGAAGCAAATAATGATTTCCTGTTCCTGAAATCAGAATATAAAATCCGCAAGATCAGCTATAACAATATCCTTTACATTGAAGGACTTAAAGATTACATAAAGGTTTATACTTCAAATGATCCGAAACCAATAATGTCGCTGAATTCTTTAAGGACAATAGAACAAAAGCTTCCTGAGGATATTTTCATGAGGGTACACCGTTCGTTTATCGTTAACCTGAATAAAATTGAAGTTATTGACCGTAGTCGCATTGTTTTCGGAAAGGAATACATTCCCGTCAGTGAACAGTATAAAGATAAGTTTCAGGCTTTCCTTGATAAAAATTTCCTTTAATATTTACATTTTCTTTGAGTTTTCATACCATTTGCTCAACTTCAGTAAGAACATGAGTAAATTCCTTTCCGATAGCCCCGAAATTGCCGGCAAAATAGCAAATAAAGAAAAGGGCTATGAGTATGGAAATCTTGAAAAGATAATAAGGGAATACAACGAGAAATGTGGTGAATGAAACTAATTCTTAACTATAAAGATTGAAGGTATCTTTTTTATCCACGATTTCTTCAGGTTCGAAAGCTTAATCCAGTTATTCATGCTTATGATGATAAGATCTGATTTTCCTGTCAGGTCATCGTCTTTGTTTTGTTCACCGAGAACTATAAAGTTATCATGATCAACACTCTTTGAATGTTCAACAGCTTCCGTAAATTCACTGTTTGATGCAAGAGAAGCCACTAACGGAAGGACGTAAACCTTTGATCCGGCATTCCTTGCAAACTTTTCAGCATATTTAAGTAAAAAGAGGTCATCTTTTGAATTAATTGCAACAACGATACTCTTCAAAGGAGATACATCCTCTTCAACTAAAATTCCAACCGGAGTATCACACCTGGCTAATATCAATCTTATTTTATCATCAAACGGAGAAGTCTGAAATAATTTTTCTTTTCCTGTCACTGTATTGAACAATCGGTCAGGATTGAATATCTTGGTCGTGAAACCTAATATCTTTCCAAGCAGGGTGCCTTCATAAATTGATTGTCCCGGACCAATAAGCAGCAGATCGAACTTTCCCACGTTGGCCGTTTCAATAATATCATCTGTAATATTATTTGAAACCTTGAACATGGTAGTTATCTTTCTTTTTATAAGCGTTGCCTCTTCTATGATAGGACTGAAGCTGTCACTCTCGTATTCTTCAATGTTAAAGTTGCTGACATCATTAGTTGATGAGAGGTGCAAAGCTGTAATTGTGCTTTCTTCTTCAGTGTTTTTGGTCATTGAATCGGCAAACCTTAATAAGTGCCTTCCCCTTTCCGGGTTTCCAAAAGAAATAAGTATCCTGTATTTATCAGTGATAATCCTTTTGCTTCTTATTATTTCAGATTTATCTTTAAAGATACGGTTGATAATATCTAACGAAGGACCTGTCATGAATGTAGTCAACAGGGCCATTATTACCATCATTGCAAATATCTGAGGTGAAAGTACCCCAAGCTCATATCCGATATTCAATACCACAAGTTCCATTAAACCCCTGGTATTCATCAGAGAACCAATTGTAAGGCTGTCTTTCCAGCTAAGTTTGACATACCTTGCAGCAAAAGCACTTCCAACAAATTTGCCTGCTATTGCAATTAAAACTATAAGTCCGGTTACTTTCCAAAGGGTTATATCGTTGATAAGACCAATTTGTGTTCTTAATCCTGTAAAAACAAAGAATAATGGAAGAAGAAGCACCAGTGATATATCTTCAACTTTTTCAACAAAAATACTTCTGAATTTAGGGTTATCAGGCATGATCGTACCTGCCATAAACGCTCCGAAAAGGGCATGAATACCTATTACTTCTGTTGCAACCGATGAAACAATGAGTGTAAGGAAAAATATTGCAACTACCGATTTGGTAAGGTTCTCACGAGTGGAATGTACTTCTCCTATCCTTTTAAGAAAGGGTCTGACTACCATGATCATGATGAGGACATAAGCCACAGAAAGCAAAATAACATATATGGAACTTACAAAGGACCCTGCTTTAGTGATTGCAATTACAGCTGCAAGAAGACACCATCCGACAATATCGTTAACGGCAGCACAGCTGATTACAATTGTTCCAACTTTCTTGTTGTGGATTCCCCTTTCCCTGACTATTCTTGCAAGAACAGGGAAAGCAGTAATGCTCATTGCTATCCCGATAAAAAGGCTGAATGGCAAAAAAGCCACTCCCCTTGGGGCAAATGAAGTATAGATTATATATGCCAGAAGCATACCAAGAGCAAAGGGCACAATAATACTGAACTGACTGATAAAGATTGTTTCTTTAGCCCTGTTCTTAAGAACATTGAAATCGAGCTCCATCCCTACAATGAACATGAAGAGTATTAAACCAATCTGGCTTAGTACATTCAGGTTTCCAAGTGATTCAACGGGGAAAAGAAATGTGGATATCTCCGGGAATAATAGTCCGAGTAATGACGGGCCAAGTAATATACCTGCAACAATTTCTCCAATAACTGTTGGCTGTCCGATTTTTACAAATATAAATGCAAAGATTCTGGAAACGATAAGAATAACAATTATCTGCAGCAGTAGCAGGGCAAGGGGATGAGTGAAGTTTTGACTGATTGAATTTGTAAAAGTAAGCCATGGAGAAGAATCACCCTTATGCGATATTACACCGTTGTAAATTTCAAGTACATGCCCTTCTCCTACAATCCATATAACGGCAATAGCAAAGACGACCAAAGAAATACTATAAAAAACTATGTCTTTTAATCGCTTCATAAAATTTAATAAAGTTTAGCAAAAATAATTAATATAATTAATTCATAATTATAAGTTTTAATTTTCTAAACTTCAACAACAATTTTTTAAATTGACTACTCCCAGTCGAGTATTACCTTTCCGCAATTGCCTTCTTCCATTATTCGGAAGCCTTCTTCATAATCATCGGCTTTTAGACGGTGAGTTATGACAGGTGAAATGTTTAGTCCGCGTGTCAGCATCATTTCCATGTGATACCATGTTTCAAACATCTCACGTCCGTATATACCCTTTAAAGTAAGTCCTTTGAAAATGACTTTATTCCAGTTGATTGTTGTATCAGAAGGGAGTATGCCTAAAAGCGAAATCTTTCCGCCATTGTACATGTGGTTTACCATTTCGTTGAAAGCAACCGGAGAGCCAGAACATTCAAGGCCTATATCAAAGCCTGAAACCATTCCCATACGTTTTATTGCTTCATCTATTGAATCGGTACGGGGGTCAATTACTTCATCGGCTCCCATCTTCTTTGCCAGTTCACGGCGGTATGGACTCAAATCAGTGCCCATAACATTTCGTGCGCCTACAAATTTACAAATAGCTGTTGCCATTGCTCCGATAGGTCCGCCAATTCCTGTAATCATAACATCCTCACCTATTAGGGGGAATGAAAGTGCAGTATGACAGGCATTGCCAAGCGGGTCCATAATTGAAACTATTTCATCAGGAATACGGCTGTCTATTTTAAGTATATTGCTAATAGGAACAGCAACATATTCAGCAAATCCACCGTCACGATTAACACCAATACCAACAGTATTATCGCAGATATGCTGGCGCCCTCTTCTGCAGTTTCTACAATGACCGCAAGCAATGTGCCCTTCTGCGGTTACACGATCACCAATTTTATATTGAGTTACTTCAGAGCCAAGTTCCACTATTTCACCTACATACTCATGTCCTATTATCAAGGGAGTTTTGATAGTCTGACGAGCCCATTCATCCCATTTGAATATGTGAAGGTCGGTACCACAGATAGCCGATTTCCTTATTTTTAAAAGGACTTCATTTACTCCCGGTTTTGGAATAGGTACATCCTCCATCCAGATGCCTCTTTCAGGCTTTGATTTTACAATTGCTTTCATAATACATATCAGTATTTACAAATGCAATTTCATGATAAAAAAATTCAAAACAAATGAGTTTACACCATTTGAGGTATAAAGAAACAGAAATATTTACACTCCCAAAGACGAAATCAAACAGGGATATGATATATACCTCAACCGTACCATATTCGTACTTTCTCCCATTATAATAGGAGAAACCCCTGTTATAATGGGAGAAAGTACGAATATGGTACGAATATGGTTCCTTTCAAACTATGATTTGAATAAGGAAAAATCGGGCTTATTCCCTGCTGACTTTGATACTTCTGTATTCTTTACTGTCAATTTTAAGTACTAAGCAGAATATCCCTTTTTGTCCTTTAAATTCACTTTCAGATATAGTCAGATAATTGACAGAAGATGAAAGTGAGGATATATCAATCTTATTGACAAGTTGTCCGATGCTGTTATAAATCTCAATCTCTTTTGTTTTAAGATAGTCTTCACCTGAAAGTTCTATAATGAATGACAGGTTTGCAATGAAAGGATTAGGATATGCTTTAATTATTTTGGTTGAATTATTTGTTCCTGGATTATTTAACATTTCCATTGAATTTGTTGCCCCTCCGTAATAATTTTTTTCATCACCGACAGAAAGGTCTGAAACGCCTTCAGGCATTGGATTTGGAACTACTACTGTTGTAAGCTGTCCATCAACATTCCTGATTAAAGAGTCGATAGCAATGAACGATGTGTATTCAGTAAGAAGATTATATTTCAGCCCTAATTCGATGATTTGAGTTTTATATTGTTCCTTATCTGAATAAAAATTCGGGTTATTATAATCGCTAAGCATCTGGAGCTTGTACCTGGCCCATAAATATCTTAAAGCTTTATTTTCATCAGAAGGGGTATAGTCATTCATATTCAGAGTTTTGCTGTATGGAAAATTCTTGCCTGAAAT
>CAYUEI010000124.1:0-8365 GCA_964443445.1 uncultured Prolixibacteraceae bacterium
CTGGAACTGGATTTTGAGTCCAGCGCGTCTACCAATTCCGCCACCCGGGCTTTTTTAATGGAATTGGGTGTGCAAATATATATTAATTTTCTTTTCTGAAAAATACCAGCATAAAGTTTTCTTAAATATACTACTGTAATTGCCTCTGGAGTGTTAGCTTTGAATAGCAAAACCGTTTAAAATATGAGGGTAATAATTCAAAGAGTATCAGAAGCTTCAGTAACAGTTGAAGGAAAGATTGTTTCTGAAATCAGGAAAGGTTTACTGGTATTAGTCGGGATTGAAGATTCTGACAATTATGAAGATATTGAATGGCTGTCGAAAAAGATTGTACAGCTGAGAATATTCCCTGACGATGAAAGTGTGATGAACAAATCAGTTATAGACGTCAAAGGTGATATAATTGTCGTGAGTCAGTTTACTTTGCATGCCCTTACAAAAAAAGGCAATCGTCCATCGTATATCAGGGCATCGAAACCTGAGATCGCCATCCCTTTATATGAAAAGTTTTGCGAAACCCTCTCGGCAGATCTTGGTAAACCTGTAGGAAGAGGAGTTTTTGGCGCACATATGGAAGTATCGCTTATAAATGATGGTCCTGTCACTATCTGGATTGATTCAAAGAATAAAGAATAAAGAATAAAGAATAACTACTTTTAAAGTGAAGGAATTCTGGAACTTGCTATATAATAAGATCGGAACCGAATGGGGTTTTGAACCTTCTGATTCAGCAATTGTTGCTTCCGAGATTTTCAGTAATAGGGGGTATAAAGAAGTTTTAATTCCGGGCATAGGATATGGCAGAAACATCAGTCCGTTTACCGATAAGGGAATGTATATATCTGGAATTGAGATATCGGGCGAAGCAATTAAATTAATGAAAAAGACTGATCTCGTAAAAGAAATATATGAGGGTTCCGTTCTTGATATGCCATTTTCAAAGGTAAAATACGATGCTGTTTTTTCTTATGCTTTGCTTCATTTGTTTGATTATTACGAAAGGAGAAAGATTATTTCTGCATGCTACAATCAATTGAAGGATGGGGGAATGATGATTTTTAGTGTTTCATCGGCTGATGATAAAAAGAATAAAGGAAGACTAATAGGAAGGAACAGATTTGTACAATCCAACTCCATGAAGGTTTTTTATTATGATGACAGTTCAATACAAAAGGAATTCAGTAAATTTGGACTGACTGAAATCAGGGATATTGAAGAACCGATAAAATTTATGAATGATGAGCCCCCGATGAAGTTTAAGTTTATTGTTTGTTTAAAATCAGATTCTTATTAATGGAAGAATTAACAATCACTCAGGCACAGAAGAAGGTTGATGAGTGGATATCTAAATATGGAGTGAGATATTTCAGTGAGCTTACCAATATGGTTGTATTAACTGAAGAAGTTGGTGAGCTTGCACGTATAATCGCCCGTAAATACGGTGATCAATCATTTAAAGCAGGGGAGAAGGAAGGTGATATTGCTGATGAACTTGCCGATGTACTTTGGGTAGTGATTTGTCTGGCAAATCAAACCGGAGTTGATTTAGATAAAGCATTTAAAGAAAATATTGAAAAGAAAACAAGACGCGACAATAAACGTCATCTTGAAAATGATAAATTATAACAATTATGGCTAAGGATAACTTACAATTCGATTTAAAAAAGATTGAAGATGAGCTTAATATCATCATTGAAAAATCAAAGAATGAATATAGTACGATAGAAAATAAGAAGCTGGTGTTTTCTCTTATCGACCTTACTACTCTTAATTCAACAGATACAGTAGAACATGTAAAGAACTTTACTGAAAAGGTTAATAAATTTCCAATGTTATTTCCTGATCTTGAAAATGTTGCTGCAATATGTGTATATCCCAACATGGTGTCAGTAGTTGAAGAAACATTGCAAATGCCTGAAGTAAACATAGCTTCTGTTTCAGGGGGGTTCCCTTCTTCAATGACTTTCACTCCTGTTAAAGTTAAAGAAACAGAGATGGCACTTAAAGCAGGAGCCGATGAAATTGACATCGTCTTACCATTAAGCTCTTTTCTTGGTGAAGATTTTCAGTCGGCACACGATGATATTGCTGCCGTTAAGAAATGTATGGGAGATGCTCATTTGAAAGTGATACTGGAAACCGGGGCATTGAAGAGTCACGAAAATATTTGGAAAGCATCAGTACTTGCCATTAATGCAGGAGCCGATTTTATTAAAACATCGACAGGCAAGCTTGAACCTGCTGCTACTCCTCTGGCGGCATACGTAATGTGCCTTGCTATTTTATATCATTTCAATGAAACAGGAGAAAAGATTGGTTTTAAGCCTGCGGGTGGTATTTCTTCTTCTTCCGATGCATTGATTTATTTTTCAATAGTAAAAGAAATACTTGGAGATGAGTGGCTCAATCCACAACTGTTCAGAATAGGAGCAAGCCGCTTGGCCAACAGCCTTCTCAGTGACATTACGGGTAAAGAAGTCAAGTATTTCTGATTTTCTACCTTACCGTAGAAAATGTAGAAATTTCGCTATGCTTAATTCCTTTTTGTGATGTAGCCTCTACTTGTATAACGAAGTCGCTTTTTATTTCGCTGGCTTTTATTTTCAGCACTACCTTGCCATCCTTGTCAACCGGAATATTGTTTTTCCAGAAGAGGGTAGTCTGGTAAACCCATACGTCGTGTTTGAAGTTTTCATAATCAAAGCTTTCAATCGAACTGAATCCCTTTTCAGTTTTTGGGGCTTGAAAATCCGAAACCTCTTTTTTGGTAGTGATCTCAATTACTCCAACAGAGTTAAGTCCTGTATATTTCTGAATATCGACAGGGTTGGTGCTGATATTTATAGACTTAACATCGAAAGGAGATAAGGCATTCAAAACATTGATGTCAGTTCCCATCTTTTGGCCGTCTATGACAATCAAAGCACCCGACTGGAAGTTTATTGAATTGTTCGAGCCGTAAAAGACAATCTGATTACTTTCAATTCTAAAGGGCTTGGTCATCTTTATTACATCAAGAACAGAGTTGCCTGATTGAAGTAGTTTTTCTGTACCGGAGGGTCCGGAATATTTGTTGTTATCCCTGTTTTCAGTTCCAATCAATTTAAGCAAGTCTTTGTTGTTCTGATAGTATGAGAGAATTTCTTCTTTGTCGAACTGAGGGTGATTCTTTAACGATTCAAACATGAGCAGTTCATCCAGCGATTCATTGAAAGTGCGGTTAAGCTTAACATTAAAGCTTTTCTTTCCTGAAGTACTGAAAGCTTTCACAATAATATCATTTGATTTTGGAAGTCTTTCAAAACTGAACCTGCCTTTATCATCTGTTGTCGTTGAGGCCAGAGTATGATTATTGGCCTGAACAGCCATTACAGTTGCTCCTTCAACCGGTTGATTATTCCTGTTTGTAACAGTACCACTAAAGGCTTTGTCGGTTTCAGGTTTGTAGTAATCTTTTCCTGATAGCAATTCCTGGATATTATAGTGTTTATAACCATTTGCAATCAGCTCAAGGTTAGTGAGATAAATGTCCAGAACAGTTTTAGGCACAGGAGTATACAATTGATATTTCAGAAATGATTGTTGGGATTGTATAACCGGGCTGAATAGATTAAACTTATCAACTACCTTTACATCGGCAGAAGAAGGCCCAAACTTAGAGGTGAAATTACTCATATCTATTGTGATATCAACATCTCCGTTAGTAGCTGAAGGTTTTAGGTGAGTTTCAATATCAAAATTCAAATCTTCATTAGGTGTATTATAAACCAGTCTTTCAGAAAGCAGGGTTCCATCACCTGCAAATATTAAAAAGTCAACTATCCCGGATGGCAAATCACGTGTTGAAATCTTAAGATTATATTTTTTATCTCCCGGAATCTGGTAAGCCATTTTAATTTCTCCACCTGTAATAGCAGCAAGCGTAAGCTCTTCACCAATATATTTTCCGCTGGTGAAAATTGAAACCCTTAATGTTGAGTCTTCAGTTTTAAGAAGTGAAAAAACTGATCCGTCGATTACTGCTTCCGGTAACTCAAACTCCTGATCTTTACCATATTCATCTTCAATCTTAAAGAAATACTTCTGTCCTGGTAAAGGCATTATATTGATAAGTCCGTAACCCTTCTTCATTATCTTACCGTAACCAACCTGATTACTAAACTGATCATATACTTTTCCGGAAACCTCAACAGGTTCATTAAGAGGATTTGTTGCTCTGTAAAGTATTCTCTGTAACTGATTGGTAAGCAGAGTACCACCTTCAGGAAAGAATTCAATTTTTATCTTGTCCTCAATGGTGAAAATTGGAATTTTCTGTGTTGCGTTATCATTTCCCTGTATTGAGATGTCAATAAAAAGGCCATTGTTTATTTTTTCCGATAATTTGAACTTTACTTCACTAATTTCATTTACTGGAATAGCAAATTTTTGAGAGAATACTTTACGGGTGAAGTCGTATAAAGAAATAATCACCTTTTCCTTTTTATTACCAACAGAAATTGAATTAAGAATCAGGTTTAATTTAATTTCTTCTCCCGGTTTATAGATTTTATTTGATATATCAGATTTGAGAATATAATCGCTCTTTTTATAAGAATTGATAGTTAAAGGCTTGATAGCAGCAAGCGAGGCATCGTTAGTTTTAAGGGCCTTTGGAGTATAAGCAACAATAAAAGCATTCCCTTGTTTTGCCCATGAAGGGATAGTAATCTGGTTACTGCATACGCCATTAATTATAAGATACTTATTATCAGAAATTACTTCGCCCGATTCAGCTTTCAGCATAACAATAAGTTCAGTTTCATCGGAGTATATTTCAGACAGACAGTTAAACACTTCAGCCTTGAACCACATTTTTTCTCCGGGGCAATAAATATCCTTATCCGTTTTAATGAAGACCTTGTTCTTTGGGAAATCAGTTTTTCCTTTATTCAGTATATCAGACATCTTAATCAATGAAGGATTAGAGTTCTGAGCAGAAGTAAATAAAGCTGAAGCAATTATTATTATTGAAAGTAAAAATTTCATGGCTTATCTCTATTGTTGCTTGTTTGTAATAATCATATCGTGGTTTTCAAAGTTTTTGACAGCATGTTCCAGCTCTTCTTCCGGTTCAATGATATTGTAATTTTCCCAAAAACCTTGATCATAAGCGACAATCTTCTCAGTGAAAAACTCACTGGGTTTAAAGATTTCATTTCTGCTGAATCGTTGAAAATCTCCCTTTTCAATATCAGTAATCAGAATTTCAGAAGTACTGTTGAATTTAGTTTTTTGCTTTTTCTCTCTGTTGATTAGTTTAATCTGCATAGAGCTTTGAGCACTCAGCAAATACCACTTTCCTTCAAAAAGACCGTATTGGACGTTATAGGCCAATTCAGAGGGAACAGCCTTGAATTCCTTAGGTTCCTTCTCGATCATCATCCTGCGGGCTTCTTTCAGGCCTTGTTTGGTGTAATTGAATTCAACTCTTGACAGAGCCCAGGTTTCAATGTCAAAATAAAGGACACCTTCATAAAGGATATCTCTGAGATTATAAATAGGACTGAAAGATATAACTACAGTTGGTCTTCCGGCAATGAGAGTCCTTCTTTCGTAATCGTAAACATACAGATGGCTGAACTCTTTATTTATAAAGCTTTCTTCATTCTTAACAACATCCAGCTTGGTAATGTAGTAAGGCCCTCCCTTCAGACGAAATTTAATGTCATCATATGGTTGAACATCAGAACTCTTCCTCCCTTTTACAAATTTAACCAGATCATCCCTGAACCCATTGTTGTAAGGGGCTTTAAGTATATGGAGAACAGCTTCGGATACGTCCGTATAGCTTGAGTTCTCTTTTATTGTTTCACGATAAAAGGAGGTCAGCAAAGTGTAGTCTTTTTCATAGTTGCTGTACATCTTTTCAAAAAACTTGTTAAGTACTTCTTTGGGATCGTAATAAACAACATTTACTGACGAAAGATTGTACACCGTTTTATCTAAAACAATACTTAATACAGTGTCTCCGATATTTTTAATTGGTATATCGAAAGGGATGTAGCCTATGCATGAAAAACGAAGAGTATCGTTGAAATAATCGTTTGATATTTTCACGGAAAAATTTCCGTCAAGATTTGTAATTGTTCCTTTTCCCTTTCCCAATATTAAAATATTGCAGAAAGGAATTGACTCTTCTTTTTTAACATCACTGACATGACCTCTGATTGTTTTAAATAAAGGCACCGGTTCATCTTCTTTCTTTTCAATCTTCAGAGGATATAGTATTATCTGATTATCGAGAGCATGGAAGCCTAATTTCTCCTGATCAACGATGTCTATAATGACAGAAAATATTGTAGCATTGACATACTGAGGTTTGATAAGTTTGTCTGCCTCAAGGAGAATCGGGTTGTATGAGAAATATACATCAGCAACTGAGCTTATAGAATCTAAAAGCTCAGCCTTTGTAATAGAATCAGATACAATTGTAATGGTGAAATCCAGTTTATTGCTATCAGATTGCCCTTTTGCTTCTATGAAGAAGAGCAAAAGGACGAGAATTATATGGATACTGAATAGTTTCATGGATACCATTTAATATCCCAAAGCTAAAAAATCTCTTTCAGATAAAAGCTTGATTTGAATTCTTTCCCGTTTCTCAATACTGTCAGATTTATCTTCTTATTTTGCTGTTGCTTGAGTATTAAATTGATATCGTTAAGAGTCAGGTCTTTATGGTTGTTGTAATTTATACTTAACAGCTGATCACTTTGTCTGAATCCGGCATTCCATGCAGGTGAGTTTTCAATTACATTTTCAATCGTAAAGACAGGAATTCCCGGAACAGGATTAATGATTTCAAGACCGCTCATGTTATAATAGAATTTATCATTGAAATCACTATTTGGTCTAAGGATTAATCTCTTGTTGAAATAATCGAATGTAACTATAAACCTTCTCAGTATTTCGCCTCCTATTGAACCATTTCTGAGCTCAGAATTAATAATGTTATCAATGTATTCCGATTCAGGATAAGATACTATTGGGTTATCGAGAGGTTTGCCACCTAACCATAATTGCATCAATCGGCCTTTATGACCAAACAGGTCTCCTCCTAATCCTACTCCAAGAAAGGAATATATATTATTTGAAGGTATTTTTATCTGATCGCTTGAAGCAGGTGAAAGCCATAATGCATCGCTTGCTCCGGTGTCAATAAGTAGCAGTACCGGTACAACAACTCCGCTGTCCTGTATAATCTCCGACCTGACAATTGGTTTGTTTCTTATAAAATGAATAGGAAGTACAATATCATTTCTCATTGGTTTGTACTCAAAATAATCGGGTTTATATAGTCTGATTTCTTCAGTTTGATAATTTACCTTGACAATATAGTTTTTGAATAAATTAAGTCCAATCAATCCATGGACTGGCATGCCAAGTATTTGTGATATCTGAAAGTTTTCATCTATTACTACATTTATTTTCTGGTGACTGGCAGTTAAGCCGGGCAGAGTTATTGTATTATCACCCGATTCATATGCCTGAGTGACTACTTCGTTTCCTAATCCCCTCAATTCAATGGGCTTCATGTAATTGAGATCCAGTTTTTCAACTAGTGTAAGTTCAGTAATAATCGGATCTTTTACACCTGAATCAAGAATGAAATTCATAGTGTCGGAGCCATTAATACTGACCGGAACAATAATAAGGTTACTAATCTGGCGGAATTTTATCGACATTGAATTTCTTTTCGCATTATTGAAAAGGAATCCTGCTGATGGAGTGGAGTATAGCTTCTTGAAATCAATATGTTCCGACATTGGAACATAATCCCTGATAACAAGCAGGTTGTTTTCAATTTCAAAAATCAGGTAATAATCGCTCATCAGCTTCTCAAGTACTTCTTTAACCGACTTGTTGGAGATGCTAAGGTTTACTCTTTTCCCCTTGATTAATTTTGAATTGTAATCAAAATCCAGATTAAACTGGTTGCAAATTTTCTTGATAACATCCTCAAGAGGTTCATTTTCGGCGTAGATAGAAATATTCTGATCTAAAACATTGATTCTTTTGTCATTATTTTGCCCGAAGGAAACTAACTTCATTAAGATCAACATTAAAAGAACTGCGGAGGCGATTATCGATTTGAATAAAACTTGTGTTTTCATGGCTTACTTTTTTGAATTTTTACTTCATGTTGATACTATCCAACTTTAATGAAGTCGGATAAATCCCAAAATCAACTCCTTAAATTATTTATTATGAATGATATATTTGTTTTCTCCAGCCTTTTCTACTTTAAGGTCAAGAGTCATTGAAACAACATTCAGTATGTGGTCAATATTTTGTTTGTTGAATGATGCATTTAACTGATTGC
>CAYUEI010000125.1:0-8352 GCA_964443445.1 uncultured Prolixibacteraceae bacterium
AGAGAAATATTCAACGATAATCCATACGGGTATATAATCAAGAATACCGATACTGAAGAAACACTTTGGGTTTCAACATATCTTGTATCCAGGACTGGTTATACATCTGAAGAGATAGCTCAAATGTCATGGCAGGACATGACTTACGAAGAAGATATACCCAAACAGGAATCGCTGTTAAATAAGTTGAATTCCAAAAGTCTGACTTCCTTTTTCCTGGAAAAAAGATTAATATCCAAGACAGGCAAAATATATTGGTTTTCAGAGTTTGTAAGAAACTTTTCGTACAACAATGAGAATTATCAGCTTATCTTACTCAGAGATATATCAAGTGAAAAAGAAAATGAAACAGAGCTTCATAGGGCAAAAAGAAAGGTAGAAGAGGCAGAAAGGCTTAAATCGACATTTTTAGATAACCTGCCACATGAAATACGTACACCTCTTCATGCAATTACCGGTTTTACAAGTCTATTGGCTGATTCAAACCTGACACATGAAGAAAGGCTTGAATATGTAAAGTTTATACAAGACAGCAGTAACGACATACTCAATCTCATGGAGAATATCATTGAGATTGCCAAGCTTGAAACGAATCAGGTTAAGCCAAAGAAAGAAAAATGCTATCTCAATAATATCATTGACAGATTACAGTCAGATATAGAATCCAAACAGAATATTCTTGAAAAAACGCATATCAACATAAAGACATCAAAAGGTCATCCGGATCCTCAGTACATGATTTATTCTGATCAGGAAAGGATTCATCAGATTTTTACACATCTTCTTAATAATGCTTTGAAATTTACAGAAGAAGGTGATATTGAATTTGGTTATACAATTGCCACCAACAATAGAATTCAATTCTTTGTAAAAGATACAGGAATAGGAATTCCAGATAACCAACAGGAAATTATCTTCAGGAAATTTGGTAAATCGGGTAATATAAACACCAATAAAAATAGGGGTACAGGGCTTGGACTTGCCCTTTCAAAGAAAATAGTAGAGCTTCTAAATGGTGAAATAAAAGTAGAATCAGTCGAAAGGAAAGGCAGTACATTTACTTTCTTCGTTCCAATTGAAAAAGAACAGAAAATATCAATAGTCAAACCATCAGTTTATGGAGATATAAACTGGAATGCAAAGACTATTCTTGTAGCTGAAGATACGGATTCTAACTATTTCTTTATTGAAGCATTTCTTGAGCGAACAAAAGTTAACCTTCTTTGGGCTAAAGATGGAATAGAAGCTATTGAAATGTTCAAGAATAACAATATCAACCTTATTCTTATGGATATAATGATGCCTGAGAAAGATGGGTATGATACTACAAGGGAGATCAAAAAAATAAACTCTTCCATTCCTATTATTGCTCAGACCGCTCTTGCCTTACCGGATGATGAAGAGAAATGTTATGATGCAGGGTGTGATTACGTTCTTATTAAGCCTATCAACAGTGATGATTTAATAGCAACAATCAAGAAGTTTATTTTATAGTATCAAGGTGTTTAATAAGTTGGTAAACCGAATTCAATATTTTTTCATTATTCTGATAAGAAACTGTAAATTTTAATTTTCCGTCTACTTTTAACCCTTTAAGAATAATATCAGATTTGGAGTCCTGATGATATCCATTTCTGAATAATGCTTTTTGAACCCAGAACAGTATTTCACTATCGACATCAATATATATACCTTTTTTCTTTTCATAATCAATAACAAACTCTCCGTTTTCTGGATTAAGTTTAATGTCTGATCCTTCAAAAATATGGTCTAAATCTCTGTTTAAAGCAAGATCTTCGGGAGCTCCGTCACATAAAGTATTGTTTTTAATGTACCAGATTTTATCTGATAAGCTCATTGCAATATTAAAATCATGTGTTGAATAAATAATAATCTTTCCCTTTTCAGATGCCAGAGTATTTAAAAGATGAATTATTTCGTATTTATTTCTAATGTCAAGGAAAGCAGTTGGTTCGTCAAGAATCATAACCCGGGTATCCTGAGCAAGAGCCCTTGCGATCATAGCCCTTTGTCTTTCTCCGTCGCTCAGGCTTTGCAGCAAACGGTCTTCAAATCCCATCAGTCCGGTAATCTTAATACAATGATCCACAAAGCTTTTATCTTCAGCTGAAAGACTCCCCCACCATCCTGAATCTAAATAACGGCCTAACCTTACCAAATCAATAACTCTCATATTACTGACATTGATAATTTCAGTTGAGACATAGGAAATTAACCGGGCTTTATCTTTAATAGAAATTGATGAGATATTTTTCCCTTCCATCTCAACGGTTCCGGATAATGGTTTTTGAAAACCGGCTATTGTTCTTAGCAAAGTACTCTTACCACATCCGTTATTTCCAATCAATGCAACTGTTTCCCCCACGTTAACAGAAGAATTCAGGTTACCGGCAAGAATATTTGCTTCCTGTTTTGAGTTATACCCAATAGACAGATTTTTCAATATTACAGTTGCCTTGTCCATGATCAGAATATTTTTTCCATTCGTTTATTCTTGAAAATAATCCAAATAATGACAGGCACTCCTAAGATAGAAGTAATAGCATTAATCGGAAGGGTAATATTAAGACCAGGTAATTGAGAAATTATATCACTTAAAAGCATAGTAACAGAGCCAATTAAGATTGTTGCAGGCAGAAGAATAATATGCGATGATGTTTTGAATATCATTCTTGAAAGATGTGGCACTGCAACGCCAATAAAAGCAATAGGACCACAAAAGGCTGTCACACTACCAGCCATAATGCTGGTGCTTATAAATATCAAAGCTCTTACTAACTGCAGATTGACACCTGAACTTAAAGAATACTTTTCTCCAAGCATAATAACATCCAGTTGTTTTATCATGAAGAAGGAAATAATAAGTCCGATAAAAAGCGAAGGAACAAGAACTTTCAATTGAGTGGAAGTTACGCCACCAAGGCTTCCCATAGTCCATATAATAAAGGATTTCAGCATTGATTCATTACTAAAATACTGAAGTACAGAAACAAGAGAAGATACAGCTCCTGAGAACAAAATTCCAAGAATCAGTATAGTCATTATATCCTTAACCCTCACTGATATCAGTAAAATAAGCAATAAAACAGCGCCTGAGCCTATCCATGCCATTATAACAATTGACCAGGCTCCGGTAACAGTAAATATTGAATTTGCGAAAAATGAAGAAAAACCAAGAACAAGTAAGGCTACACCCAAACTTGCTCCTGCGTTTATACCTAATACATCAGGACCTGCAAGTGGGTTTCTGAAGATAGTCTGCATTTGTAATCCGCAAACGGACAAGGCAATACCGGCTACTATAGCTGTAATAGCTTTAGGCAGTCTGAACTCAAGAATTATCTGGTTATAAATTTCTGAAGATTTGCCCCTTAAAGCAAGAAAAATATCACTGACAGGTATTTTCACTGATCCCAATAAAAGATCGGCAGTGAAAAAACCTAAAAGAAGTATTATCAGAGATACGAATAATAATATATTGATATTCTTTCTCTTATTCATTATTCTAATTTCCTGTAGTATACCTTTTCATAATCAGGGAAAAGATTGGGATGAAATATACAAATAAAATCCTTTAACATTACATCAGCATTCAAAACACCTGATTCCCAGATATCATGTCCTCCTCCCCGGCTTAATCTTTTATCACTGTTAAACACGTTTCCTTGTTTAAAAGGCCTGAAAATAGAAAATCTGCTGTCAAAATCTGTAATTCCCTTTAAGTCTTTTATTCCGGAAGTAAAAATCCAATAGTCAGCATCCGAAGCATTTACAATCATCTCTTCAACTGATACAACAAAACTCTCCTCACTTTCATTGTTTTTCCATAAATAGTCGGCTCCTGAATCATGAATAAGATTTGAAAGATGTGATTTACCACCGGGGACCCACCATTGCTCTTTGAAAGGAAGTCCGGTCATAATTCGGGGTCGGGAGGAACAAGTATCAGCAATTTCCTTAAGTTCCAGATAATTTTTTTTAATGTTATTGAATATTGAATCTCCGGTTTCTGCTTTGCAATAAAAGCGGGACATGAATTTTATCCATTCAGCCTTTCCGAGTGGAGTATGCTCAAGATACTCTGCATTAATAACAACAGGTATTCCCAAATTCTTTAGCCTGTTTACAAATCCAACAACTTCACTGCCAACCCCATAAGCAAATATTACATCAGGCTTCATATTGACAATCTGCTCATAATTGATATTTTGTCCATACCCGACATCTATTATTTCCTTATTCTGATAGAGATTATAAATTATTGAATCATAAACATATTCAGCACCTGATAGACCTATTACAGTATTAGTTTCATTTAAAGCCGTTATATATGGAATATGAGTTGTGGAAAGACAAATAACCCTTTTAACCGGAACATGAATTACATTTTCATGTGTCTCCGATAAGTCATTCTCAGAAGACAAATAATAATCAAACTTTTCCTTGTCAGCACCTTCCCAAGGGCTATAAACAGTTAGTTTAGTATATTTTCCATCTTCACTTATTGAAAACCCGATAGCATAGTCATTATTTCTGTTAACCTTATAATCCTTTTTTGGTGAAGTACATCCGGAAAGAAAAAGAAGGATTAAAAAAGCGTAAATGAAATTGGCCATACTATTTACCGGTTACAATAAATTTTTTAATCTCAGCTTTATAACCATCTGTTACTTTAACCAAATAAATCCCCGGAGTAAAGCTTGAAACACTTAACTCAGTATACATACGGTTTTCAACACAATCAGAGATAAGAGATCTTCCTGACATATCACTAATAATAATATCATATTTGGGAGCTCTTTCTTTGAATTCAACTACAATATAATTTTTAGCAGGATTTGGGAAAAGTCTGAATAATTGATCAGCTTTAAATATAGTATCAATACTATTAGTAAAAGATGAATTGCATAACATTACCTGAATTAATAAAGAAGCTCCGGAATTCTTTAATTCGGCTAAATCGCTTACTTTTTTCCAAACGTCATCCCTTTTAACCAGCATCGTGTTTTTAACAATAGCCGGTCTGAAATGGGATTGATATATAGCAAGAGAATCATTTCCTGAAGGAATAACGATACTAATAAAGAAGTTGCCTGTAACATCAACGGGTTCACTGAAGCTGAAATAATTCATAGCATTTTCAGTCAGTTCTTTCATTGGGAACTTAAATTGCTTGACTGCAAAAGCAGGTAGAGTATCTCCTGTATAGATTCTGATGGTAAAGTCTGGACTATCTTCATTATATTTTATTCCTGCAATACCCACTGCAACACCAAAAATAGTAGCTTTTTGAATTCCTGTAAATATTTCACCTGCTTCAGTAATATTCATTTTATTATTACCGGAATAAATTCCTTCTGTACTTTTAAAATCAGGCAATAGTGCCACTGAATCCTCAACCATAAAATTACTGGTAAAGTCGCAACCCTTATCCGGCTCAAAAGGATCGTAAGCATCCATTGTCAGCTTACCAGTTCCTCCCGGATCCAACCATCTTTTGATTTGCCTGTTATTTTGACTTTTATATGCCCAAATTTTATCTAATCGGGCAAAACAATCATATGAAGGATCATCGCACAAAGCATCTCCCCCGGAAAGTGTTCCAACTACCCTGCCTGATTTATTAAAAAGTGCAGCTCCTGAAGAACCCCCTTCAGTAGATCCCGAATCCCACTTACTCACTCTCCAATGTCCGTTATTTATAAACCGTTTAGAGTATCTTGTTGAATCACATTTCCCTGTATCATGTGATATTTTCTTAACATCGCCATTAGGATGGTGTATTGTATAGATATTTTCAGGGGGCGTTTTTGTAACATCCCAACCTGAGTAATATGGTCTGTATGTAGCAGGTGGCGTTTCACTTAACTCAACCAGTATAAAATCGAGGCTATCAAACCATGCTAATGCTTTTGATCCGCTTACTGATTGTATATCAAAGCCATCCATGCCTGTACAAAAAGGGCTTTCGTAGTTAAAGTCATATAAGGATGTATTTGCCACATCAGGAGAATCATAAATATGAAATGCAGAAATAAGGTATGGCTTACCATTCTGAAGTACATTATTCAAGAGTGTACCTGTTCCAATTTCATCTCCTGCAAAAACCCTGCATACTGAATGTTTTTGTTTATCAAGGCCTGACTCAAATTCACAGTTCACATCTACATGACACCATTCAGATATTCTTCTGTCCCATCGATTTTTAAGATTGAAAATTCCAATATAATCATGGTTTACTTCACCTATCTCAAGCTCCCCTTTAAATGCAGCATTATCAGGTTCTTCATATTGTATAACAATTTCATCACCGGGTATTGGATAAACCCCCAGCTTTTTATATTCTTTATTATTAAAGCTTGTAAATGCGCCAAGGATGTGTTTTTTACCTTTATCAAAAACAAAAAGTCGTGCGCCTTCAGGAACATAATACTTTGAAAATATTACATTTAAAGAAAGAGCACTATCTGACTTTATGACTGTCTGCCAGATTCTGTAACCTTCGGATTCAAACCATTGACCTGAATTTTCAGGAGTAATATTAACATCGAAAGAATGAGCAAACTTCAAGCTCTTAAAATTCTCTTTTAGGGGAGTTTCATCTCTCATTTTGCGAAAATCGATACGGGGCATCATGATAGTTTTAACAGCTTGAGATGAAGATTTGAGATTAACTATTTCAATAGGATAGCCACCTTGTGAAATCTGTCCATATATTTCAAGAAAAGATGAAATCAGGAAAATCAATGTTAATGGTAATCTCATTTTCATCACACAAAAATAGAAAATTTATCTCCTTTTATTATAAAACTATAAGTCATTACAAATTAAGATTATTACAACTTAATTATTCACCAAACTTCTTCAACATAAATTCTTTAATTCTGAACATTTCATCTCTGTATTGAGCAGCCTGAATAAAATCAAGATCTTTAGCACATTTCTCCATTTCTTTTCTGACTTTTAATATAGCTTTTTCAAGTTCATCCCTACCCATATATTGAATAACCGGATCGGCAGCCATATCCTGACTTTCTTCTCCTGAGTAATATTTCTTTTCCTTTGCGTCAGCAGCTGCCCTACGTCTACTTTCCACACCAATAATAGGTCTGCTCGCTTTAACGATCTGCGTTGGTGTTATACCATTAACTTCATTATATTTCAACTGTTTCTCACGCCTGTAATCAGTTGACTCCATCATTCTCTTCATTGAATCAGTGATTTTATCAGCATACATTATCACTAATCCGTCTATATTTCGTGCTGCCCTACCCGCTGTTTGTGTTAAAGATCTTTCCGATCTTAAAAAGCCTTCCTTATCAGCATCAAGAATGGCAACCAATGAAACTTCAGGAAGATCAAGTCCTTCCCTTAAAAGATTTATACCTACAAGAACATCAAATTCTCCCTTACGTAAACCATCAAGTATTTCTACCCTGTCAAGTGTTTCTACATCGGAATGAATATACCTTGTTTTAACACCCATTCTTGTCAGATATTTTGAAAGTTCTTCAGCCATCCTTTTTGTCAGTGTGGTAACAAGAGTTCTTTCATTTTTCTCAACCCTTTTATTAATCTCCTCTAAAAGATTATCAATCTGATTCAGGCTTGGTCTTATAACAATTGCAGGATCAAGCAGTCCGGTAGGTCTGATTATTTGTTCTACAATTACTCCTTCCGATTTAGCAAGCTCATAATCTGCAGGAGTAGCACTAACAAATATTACCTGGGTTATTATTTCTTCCCATTCTTCAAATTTCAATGGACGATTATCAATAGCAGCAGGAAGCCTGAACCCGAATTCCACGAGTGTTTGCTTACGGGAGCGATCACCTCCGTACATTGCCCTTATCTGAGGTATTGTTACATGGCTTTCATCAACAACCATCAAATAATCATCGGGGAAATAATCAAGAAGGCAGAAAGGTCTGGTTCCGGGAAGACGGCCGTCAAAATATCTTGAGTAGTTTTCAATTCCGGGACAATAGCCCAGTTCTTTCATCATTTCAATATCATATTCAACTCTTTCTTTTATTCTCTTTGCCTCAAAGGGTTTACCAATCTCATTGAAATAATTAATCTGCTTTCCAAGGTCTATTTGAATTTCCTTCATTGCACTATTCATCCTCGTTTGAGTAGTCACAAATATGTTGGCAGGATAAATTATCACGTTTTCAGTATCTTCAAACACTCTTCCGTTTTCCGGATTGAACTTGTGTATTTCTTCTATCTCATCTCCAAAAAAGACTACCCTGACAGCATAATCTGCGTAAGCAGGATATATATCAATCGTATCACCTTTAACTCTGAAATTACTTCTTTTGAATTCTA
>CAYUEI010000126.1:0-5251 GCA_964443445.1 uncultured Prolixibacteraceae bacterium
AAAGGAACGGCACAAACAATAGCTTCGGGAACGCCCTGATTGTTTTTAAGCAGAATAACTTCCTGCTCAATGTTTTCAGTCATTTCGCCAACAACGTGAACGTTAAGGGCTTTGAGAAGATCCCTAGGGGCGTTTAGGAACGATGGTGAATCGTGGTTGCCGCCGGTAACGATTATATGACGGCAGCAAGATTTTGATGTTTTGGAAAGGAATTGATAGTACAATTCTTGTGCATGATTGTTTGGAGTTGTAGTGTCGAATACATCACCGGCAATGAGCAGGATATCGATATTCTGAGTTACAATAAAGTTATTAAGCCAGTTTAGAAAAGAGGTAAACTCATTAATTCTTTTCCTGTCGTATAGAGAACGGCCGAGGTGCCAGTCGGAAGTATGTAAGATACTGATTTTCTTTGATTCGTTGTTCATTTGGTTGGTAGAGTTATGATTACATAAATATGATAAACTGAATGAAGTAAATCCAAAATTAGTAAAATAATATTGTTGGGGAAAAGGGGGAGAGAAAATAATTGGGGGAATAAAGTAAGGATATAGGAGTTCAGGTGATATGTGGATTTCTGTTAACCCTTGCTTAAAGGCTTGGGTTAACTACAAAATATGACATAGAAGAGCTTTTGCACTGACTTTCTGATTAGCTGTTTTCGAGTCGAGTTCAACAGATGTAATAAAGCTATCTGGTATCAGTTATCAAAAAAAATTAGGCATAAACAATTTATTTAAAGCTTATCTCGAAGTATCAGCTAATGATGTTTTAGTGTGGTTGCAATCTGTGGAGACAAAGCCCTAGTCCTTGCTTCTACAGGTGCAACAAGATCATCGGAAACAACTGATATGTTGCTTCCTTTCGGATCGGTAGTTATTGTACAAGTGTTTGTTTTCTTCGAGAGTACAAGCAGAAAGATGTTTTCAAAAGGCAAGAACTTGAATTTGACTGTTTCTTAAAAGAATGACTTATCTGTTGAGTTGAAATTAAAAGGCCGGTGAAATATCTGTTCTATTTTTATTCATCTTCAAATTCTATATAAATAAAATCTAACTGAAAAGAAGAAGATCCTTCTTCAATAAGATCATTGTTGTTATCATACTCTTTAAAATCATATTTAAACCACTTCCAAATAGCTATTCTATCATAGACGCCTGAGCCTGAAAATTCTCCTGAACTGCTATATTCCGAATAGTAATTACCTCCTCCTGATCTTTCCCAAAAATATCCTGATTCCCCGAATGTAAATGTTTTCTTACTGCCATCTGAATAATTAATAGTTGAACTGTTTGAATTTAAAGTAATTGAGCTATTGAAATTTATTTTATAATCGCCGTTATAATCGCTTAAATATACCAGAACAACATTATTTGAATATGGTGACATTTCAATTCTGGTAATAATATTTCCATTAAGTCCTTCAACTGTGCCAGATACAGCACAATTAATATCAATACCGGGCATTGATAATGCCCCACTTTTCCAGCTGAAATTGAAATCAACTGCAGAAGAAGAGCCATCAGTGATTGTTGCTTTAGTAGTTGCTTTAATAACCAGTTGGTTATTTGAACTATCGTAGAGCTTAACAGTCACAACATAAGTTCCTGCTTTATTGTACGTATGTTTTATTTCATTTTTATCAATAATGGTTTCAGTACCACCACCGTCGCCAAAATCCCATTGAAGAGTATATCGGGCAGGGAATGAAGAGAATTCAGCTTTAAAAGTAATTTCTGTATTAACTGATTCTTCAATTTTCTCAGGTAATATTTTCAATGGTTCCCAAAAAACAAGGTCCCCGGCACCTGAATAATGTATAGTAACATTCTTTTTATCAACTGGATCAAAGTAACTTTTTTTCACGTTGTTGTCTGTTTCAGTAAACCATTTTTCGAGGTTCATTGGTTCAGGATCGGTTGGTTCAAACATCCTCCAGACTAAATATTGAGACCATACTGAATTGTATACTGTTCTTACTGACCAGTTGAAACCTATATAGGCCAAGGCTCCGGCATCAATTATTTCCTCAGGCCAATCTCCGAGGAAGCTAAAACAAAATCCTCCGTAAATGAATGTTTTACTTTCACTGAAATCATTGTATTTTGAAATGAACATCGGGCTTAAAAAGTAGTTGTTAGCTCCTTTGTAAATAATCAAAGGTATTTGGCCGTCACTAATATCATCCCAATATTTTTTTGTAGTTGTATTATTTATTTCTTCACCAGTCATAATATATACATTTGTTATGTTTGATTCTTTAGGCCAAGCATATCCATGCGAATATAGATGTACAAACCCATATTCATCTAATTGGGTGAATATTTCAACAGTTGCATCATTATTTAAATATTGTTCAAGTTCTAAATATCCACATAGAGAGAAATTATAATCTTCTCTACTTATGATATTAAGTGTATATTCTTCTCTGTCTGCATAATGGGGATTTATTAAAACCGTTTTTTTGCTTACAGGAATATTTTTATATGTAGATGCAGATTTTAAACTATGACTGGAAGAATCAATTTTTATAAGAACAGTACTTTTTAAAGGAGGGGGATTAATATTTACATTAGCTTCCGGAAAATCATTATCAGAGATGATTATACCACCTCTTATCCCGCTTTTATATTGAATAGAAATTCCTTGTTCGTTGATTACAGCCCATTCAACAATCACGTTATTTTGAATCTCAATTAAGGCTGTTTCAAGAGCTTCAATAGTATCTTTACTTTCGGAAATTATACTTGTAATTGTTTCATAAGCAGTTTCCTGAATATAATTTACTTCATTTATCATTTCTTCCTGCTCGGAAGTGAGTTTTGAGCATGAGGATAAAAAAATCAGACAAATGTATAGTCCGGTTAAAATAATAATCCACTTCATATCCTTCTACTTTAAATCCCAATTGCTTGTTATATCAAAATTAAGCAATAAATACCATCAAATTTTATTTCAGTCGAAAAAATTACTACTTTAATGCAATCAACAAAGACTAAACATTTATGGAGATTAAATATCAGGTATTCGAAGAGGAAAACTTATTGTTTCACAGATTTAGCGGGGAATTCTCTATTGAAAAATATATTTCATACATGAGAAATATTACTGATAATTTAGTTTCTAAACCGATATTAAAAGTATTGATCGATTTCAGAAAAATGACGTCAAAAGATAATGTATTTGAAAATTCAGACTCTTTTCTTAAAAAAATTGAAAAAATAACCGATGTCAGAAAACAGCTTAATGAAAATGATTTGAAAGGAAGGGAAGTAACTCTTGTTTTTTGGGTAGATAAACCCCTGCCAACTGTTGTTGCCCAACTTTTTATTCAAAAGATTTCAAAGTCAAATTATTTTTGTTGTTCAACTGAAAAGAAAATAATCAACATATTAAAATTGCCCGATAACTTTAGTAATCTGAATCAAATGTCTGAAAATTTGGAACATACTTATGAAGAATAAAACAATTTTAAAGTATTTAATATCCATTTTAAGAAAGCTTCTCAACCATGTTCTTTAAAGTAGTTCTTACAATGATTTCATGAAATGGCCTTACAGGTAAAAAATATAATCGGCCAAAGAAATTATTGAATTTCACGACAGTAGTAATTGAAAGTTTTCTTTTACCAGAATCCGGTGCAGAAGGATCAATAAGTAAAGATACTCTCAGGTCAAGATGCTTGTCGTCGCCTCCCAAAATAACTTCATCGTCATTCTTTTCATGAAATTGAAAAATATCGAGTTGCTCTCCCGGTTCAAGCTTTATATTATCAAACTTTTTATCCTGATCATTAAGCATGTCTGATGTTTTTAATCCAAATATCCCAACAACTTTATCCCTGATTTTCATTAAACTATCAGCCCATTTTGGGCCACAAGTAAGGAATAGCTTTACAATGTATTTAAGATTTGTGTTATCTTCTTTATCATAAATCCAAATACTGTAGGAGTCGATATATCCGTAAATGTCTCCATCCTTCTTTAAAAGGGAGAGTAGGGGAATTGAATTTTGTTTTTGAATCATGAGCTTAATTGTATATTTTTCACAAGTTCTGATTGTTGTGATAATCTCAATAAAATAAATATATTAGATTTCAGGAATTCCATATATTCTGTATAAAATTATAGAAATCAAAAAATGTATAAATTAGTGCTGCCGAAAAAGGGTAAGGCTACGCACGCTTATCTCATTATTATTACCTTTTGAGTATTGACACCAACTTTTACAATATACATTCCTTGTTGCAAGTTACTCAGATTGAGAGTTTGTTGAATGTCGGTCACTTTATCTTCGTGTACCTTCATCCCGTTTAAGTTATAAACTTCAATTGTTGAAGTAGATAACCCGTTGCTTTCTAAAGTAATCAATCCTTTTGTCGGTATAGGATAAACTCTAAGCCCTTCATTTTTGATCAAGTTTTTTGTACTAACTATTTCATTTGTGGTCAGCAATTGCCAGTTTTCTCCAAAATGGTTATCTACATTATAACCTTTCAGTGAAATGCCTTGCAATGAAGTCGTTGGCAGCGGCCATGGTGTTTTATTATTGTATTTAACCTGATCAATAACCTTACCGTATTTATTTACTAATTGAATAGTCTCTCCTTCATCGGCAAGCCTACCGCTGGTCCATTGATAGAGTATTGTGCCCCTATCGTTCCAAAACGATAATGACTCATTTGATGTTATATAGATTTTCTCTTTTGGTCCAATAGATGCCCAACTCGGAAACTGAAAGGTAATACCCTTGTTAAACGCACAACTATCTAAATATATTCGAGAATTGCCGGGATTATAGAGTCCAACGAATTCAAGATCGTCTGTCCCTTGTAGGGTATAATAAGCAATGTCTGTGATCATTAGCGAAGGAGTTAACTCCGGCAATTCCAACAAAGTGCCTATTGTAGTTCCTTCTGTTCCTGCCCCCTTGAGAGGAGAGCCTGTCATCAATGTAAAGTCGTAAAAAGTAGGATTTGTAAACAGCGGATTGGCATGGAGGTTGTTTTTACCTTCCGGCAGCTTTTCTGTGTCGTCTAAAGAGTTAGAAATACTGATTGCTGAGTATTCATCATTGAGATACCCCGATTCGTATGAATTTGATAACACAGAATTCGTAACTACTGCATTTGCACCTGCATCACCCGGATGTTTTTGGTAATTGGCAATGGCATAATCGTTTCCGTAATAGTTGCAATGATCAATTTTAACACTACTCGAATCTTTCATGCCAACACCCATTCCGCAGTTTA
>CAYUEI010000126.1:5351-8319 GCA_964443445.1 uncultured Prolixibacteraceae bacterium
TCAAAAACGGCTGTAACTTGAAATGCTGATTGAGGTTTTATAACCAGTTCATTTGCAGTCGAAAGATAATTACTGCTCCCACTCATCGAAGCCGATAATTCCAAATCGAAACTCAAATCACTGCTTGATGCCGAATTCTGATGAATTTCAACTGCTATCACATTGCTCCCGTTCACTAAGTATTCTGTTCCAATGGGATAAGCAATAAAATCGGACTCTTCTGCACCTGATATAGAATTTAAGGCAGTTGTATTAAATCCAATGGTCACTGATGGCATGTTGTAGCGTTGTATTTCATTTCCATTCAGATAAATAACTGCTCCATCATCGCACTTAAGCAACACCTTTAGGTCAGAAATATTATTCTTATTAGTAACATTAAAGTTTCTTCTGAAATAAGTGGTAATGTATTTATTTGAACTACTGCTTCCATAGCTTATAGTGGTTATTTCTTCACCATCGCCATACCCCAGCTCTGCTTGCCCCGATCTCCATGCAGCATCGCTAAATCCGGAATTCTTCCATGAACTGCCAAGATCAACACCTGTATCTGAATATTTCCAGATGCTTTCCCTTCCAATAAATAGTGAATCGTTATTGGTTTTCCAACCTTTGAAAGTGTATCCATCTTTTGCTGCAGCTGTTAGTTTTATCTCTTCTCCCTTGGGATAGCCACCATTGCAGTCATCGACAAGTATCTTCAATCCGTTAAATGTCAAATTACCAGATTTTGCAGGGGAAGTTGTAACTGAAACATCTACCGGGCTTTGAAATCCGTATTTGGTCAAATCATTCAATATTACAGCAGGGCGTTCTTGAGCAAATGTTTTCAACACCTCAACTTCAGAATTCCAATAATTCATTGACGAAATTCCATTTATATTACTGTAATTTCCTGTCCCGTGAGTGCCTGCCCAACGGTTGATATGATTTGGCATCTCTGCTTCGAGGGTTTTCTTGTGGTTTTCAATCCTCGAAATCATTCGGTCTGAATTGTAAGTAGTAAAAAGAAGATCAGCGAGCTTTATTCCAAACTTTCTTTTATAACTTTCGTTATCCATTAACTTTCTGAATGGCCAATCATCACTGGAGACATTATTGATATAAAAATCAATCAAATTACTATTTATACCTTCGAAACCACGGTCAAAATCCATAAGAATCCATTTCCATTTTCCTGAATCTTTAGGCTTATATTTCATTAAGTTATGGCCAATTGAACTATTTCCACTGTACACTTCAGCACAAACCATTTCCGTAAAATTCTCAATATCCATCACTTGAGCCACTGCATCATAGTTTGATTGATTAGCCAAATCATTCTTATAAAGTGAAACAAAATCGTTGTTAGCCACTAAGTCTCCAGCCTCAGCATAATGGCCGGCATCAGTTTCTTCAACAAGATCGAAACTTCCTGATTCAAGCCCATGATTCCCGACAATATAATCTTCATCAATCTTCTCTCGAATGTTGTGAATGCCCATATATTCACCGTTGATGAACACCACACAGACCCTGTATCCCGAATCGTCGAAAGTTGTATTTTCTATTGATGCCGACTGTATCATGGCATCTCTCATCATAGTTTTGCCCCAGTCGCTACCGGAAGCCCTGAGTGAGAAGGTGTCGTAAACCTTGCGCTGCTTATAAAATATTAACGGATATTCAAGCTTACTTGCTCCGTACTCTTTTCGAAAAGAAACGCCCAACATTTTTTCGGGCAATTGCCACGAGTACAATCCTGTCGATTTTACACCTGCCTTTAAGTTAAATGCAGCACCAACTCTTCCATCATTCTCATAAAGTTCAATGTTGACAGGGATTTCCCACTTTGGTTTCTCATCATGCACAACATAAATGCCTTTCTCGGGATCCCAGAAATTAATTGGGTCGGATGATATGCAAACAATTGGAAGTTTGTTGATCTTATTTTCTGTGTCGATGAGATAGGTATTTGTATTTACTGGTCCTAATATTTGTCCGGGTTTATAAATACGTGCCCTGACAACCGTGTTTTTTGTTATGCTGATTGGTGCTGTAGCTACTTTCGACTGATCATTGGGTTCAGTTCCATCAAGCGTATAGCGCACGTCGCCACCAAAAATTGTCTTTATTTCAATCAAAACAGGTGAATGATAAACTCCTCCCGGTAGAGAAAAACTCGGATCACTTTTAACTATTCCTGCATAATTTATAGTATTGTTTGATGCTCCCGGAGTTGATTCTATGAAATATGCCCATTCATTTGCTCCATCGCTTTTTCTACCCATAGAAATGTTGGGATCCTGATTGCCAAAAACTATCGAATCAATTACCACTTGAGAGGGCGATATAAGTGCTAAATCCTCACCTGTTGCAGAAAGTTTAAAATTTGTATGCAATCCTGCATCGTTTCCGTCGGCCCAAATAATAAGGTAGCTACCAGCCTGAATCGTAGTATTGGATTTTATTTGCCACTTTGTTTTATCTCCCAAATTATCAGTAATAAAATATCCGTTAAGTTGAACTGAAGATGAGCCGGCATTGTAAATTTCTATCCAATCGGCACTTTCATTATAATCAGGATCAACTATTGTTCCAGCATTGGAAGCCATAAACTCATTGATATACAATTGTGCTAACGATTGGTGATAACAACCACAGAATAATATTACCGTGATTAATGGAAGAAGGTATTTTCTTTTCATTAACTCAATTTTTAATGAGTATGACACTTAGCCTAAAGGGCTTCAAATATAACGCTAAAATTCCTAGAAAATTGGGAATTTATTTGTGTGGATTGTAAAAATTTTCAAAGTAAAGGCTTGATGAATTTATTTTATCGAAATAATATACCTTTAAGTCTTTATTGCAAAACAACAATTTCGTTAGTGCAGAATTTTAAAATAATCATTTATAAAAGTTCAAGTATGACAGCAACAGAAAGGGCAAAAGATTTACTTGCCCGAATGAGCCTTGAAGATAAAAT
>CAYUEI010000127.1:0-8215 GCA_964443445.1 uncultured Prolixibacteraceae bacterium
GCAAGTTTTATGAAATCAGGATTTTTTAATTCAGTGAATGAATACCTTTTTTCAAAAAATAATTCTTGCCATTGTCTTACCATTCCAAGAAAGTTGTTGTTCAGAATTATTATTTTAACCGGAATGTTTTCCTGGGCTATTGTTCCAAGCTCCTGCATGGTCATTTGAAAACCACCGTCTCCAATAAACGCTACTACAGTTCTGTCAGGTTGTCCAATCTGAGCCCCCACAGCTGCAGGTAAACCAAATCCCATAGTTCCGAGTCCTCCTGAAGTTATCATACTTCTTGATCTCTTAAACTTGAAGTAACGAGCTGCAATCATTTGTTGTTGGCCCACGTCTGTAACACATATTGCTTCACCATTTGTTTTTTCTGAAGCAATCCGTACTACTTCACCCATAGAAATTTTTCCATTATTTCTAAAGATATCTTTTTTAATTACTTTTTCAAATTCAATCTCATACGCGTCACTGAATTCCTGAATCCACCCTTTATGCTTATTTTTATTGATAAGAGGAATTAGCATGGAAAGTACACTCCTGGCATCTCCAAGTACCGGGTAATCAGCTTTAATTATCTTGTTTATTTCTGAAGGATCAACTTCTATGTGCATGATCTTAGCCTGTTTGGCGTAAGCACTTACTTTTCCGGTTACCCTGTCATCGAAACGCATGCCAAGGCCAATTAGAAGGTCACATTCATTTGTTTTGATATTAGGTCCGTAATTGCCATGCATCCCTAACATCCCAACATTTAACGGATGGTCAGATGGTAAAGCTGATTTGCCAAGTAATGTCCAGGCAGCTGGAATATCGGCTTTCTCAATTAAAGTAACAAGCTCTTTTTCAGCCCCTGAAATTATAACTCCATGACCTATAAGTAATAGTGGCTTCTTCGCATTATTGATCGCATTTGCCGCGTCTTCTATTTGCTTTGTGTCTATTGGGTAATAGGGAATGTAACTTCTTATTTTAGTGCACTTTTCGTATGAAAATTCCATTTCCGCAAACTGAACATCTTTTGCAAGGTCTATTAAAACCGGACCCGGCCGTCCTGAGCCTGCAATATAAAAGGCTTTTGCCATTATTTCAGGTATCTCGGCTGCATTGGTAATCTGATAGTTCCACTTGGTTACCGGCATTGACATACCTACAATATCTGACTCCTGAAAAGCATCCGTTCCAAGAAGGGGAGATGCTACCTGTCCTGTAATACAAACAACAGGTGTTGAATCTATCATCGCATCAGCTATCCCTGTAACTAAATTTGTTGCTCCGGGTCCTGAGGTTGCTATGCAAACACCAGTTTTCCCTGTAACCCTGGCGTAGCTTTGAGCTGCATGTATAGCTCCCTGCTCATGGCGGGTGAGTATATGTCTCAGGTGGTCACGATGGTCATAAAGAGCATCGTAAACAGGCATTATAGCTCCACCGGGATATCCGAAAATTGTTTCAACTCCTTCTTCTAAAAGTGAACGTATTATTGCTTCTGAACCATTAATTTTTTCAGCCATCTTTTTACAATTTTATTGGTTTTAAATCTGTCTTACAGCTCCTTTATCGGCTGAAGAAACAAGACTGGCGTAAGCTTTTAAGGCTTTGCTGATCTCCCTCGTACGTTGAGGTTTAAATGCATCGTTGCCTTTTGCCATCTCTTCAGAACGGCGCTGTTCAATTTCTTTCTCACTAATCAATAAATTTATTTTTCTTGCCGGAATATCGATTTCAATTTTATCTCCGTTTCTTACCAGACCTATTTCTCCTCCAGCTGCTGCTTCAGGGGATACATGTCCGATTGACAATCCTGAAGTCCCTCCTGAAAAACGACCATCTGTTACAAGAGCACATGCCTTGTCAAGCTTAACAGTTTTTATATATGAAGTGGGATAAAGCATTTCCTGCATTCCCGGACCACCTTTGGGCCCTTCATAAAGGATAAATACTACATCGCCGGCTTGTACTTCTTCTCCAAGTATTCCGTTGCAGGCAGCTTCCTGTGAATCGAATACTTTTGCTGTTCCGTTAAACTTGTAAACTGACGGATCCACTCCGGCTGTCTTGACAATGCAGCCGTCTTTGGCTATATTGCCAAAGAGAACGGCAAGCCCTCCTTCTTTATTATAAGCATTTTCTAAATTGCGGATACATCCGTTTACCCTGTCTGTATCAGCTTTTTCGTAATAATTGTCCTGGCTTCCCATTACAAGGTTAAACTTATTCCCGGGAGCAGCTAAATATCTTTTACGTGCTTTTTCTATTGCACTGTCTCTTATAATATCAAACTTTTCAATTGTTTCTCCAATAGTCATCCTGTCAACTCTATTGGCATTACGATTTATTAATCCTGCACGGTCAAGTTCACCCAATATACCTATTATACCACCGGCCCTGTTTACATCTTCCATATGGTATTTTGAACTTGGAGCTACCTTACATAAATTAGGAACTTTTCTTGATAAACTGTCAATATCAGCTATAGTGAAGTCAACTCCGGCTTCATGAGCTATTGCCAATAAATGAAGTATTGTATTTGTACTTCCTCCCATACCAATATCAAGTGTCATTGCATTCATGAAAGCTTCTTTTGTTGCAATTGATCTGGGCAAAACTTTAGCGTTTCCTTTAAAATAATATTCTTCTGCATTTTCAACTATGAGGTCAGCTGCTTCAAAAAACAATTCTTTCCTCAATGAATGGGTAGCTACAACACTTCCATTTCCGGGTAAGGCCATTCCTATCGCTTCAGCCAGACTATTCATTGAATTTGCAGTAAAAAGTCCGGAGCATGATCCACAGGTTGGACAAGCACTTCTTTCAACTTGTTCTACTCTTGAATCAGAAACGTTCTTGTCTGCTCCCATTACCATTGCATCTATAAGATCCAATTTTTCATTTTCAAGTTTGCCCGCTTCCATCGGCCCTCCGGATACAAATATTGATGGAATATTAAGCCTCATTGCGGCCATCAACATTCCCGGAGTTATTTTATCACAGTTTGAAATGCATATCATTGCATCTACGGTATGTGCATTACACATATATTCAACACTATCAGCTATGAGATCCCTCGAAGGCAGGGAGTATAACATTCCATTATGCCCCATAGCAATTCCATCATCTATTGCTATTGTATTGAATTCAGCTGCAAAACAACCTTTTTCTTCTATTCTTTTTTTTATTATCTGTCCTATTTCATGAAGATGTACATGACCAGGAACCATTTGTGTAAAAGAATTTACAATTGCAATTACCGGTTTGTTAAACTGTTCTTCTTTCATTCCGTTTGCTCTCCATAAAGCACGGGCTCCGGCCATCTTACGACCTTGTGTTGATGTTGCACTTCTTAGCGTATTCATTTTTCTCTAAATTTTTTTATAAAAAAAGCCATCCTCTTTTATTGAGAATGGCCTGTTAATATTTTTATGTCTTATTTGCATTACATAACCATTCTCATCTCTTTGAAATGACGACCACCACTGCTAGTAGCACGATATCAAGAATGGAAATGTTAAGCAAATTTTTCATATTTCATTTATTATACCAACAAATGTAAAAATAAAATTTAAAAATCAAAATCTATCTTTAAGAATATAGCTTATTTAAGTTTCAAATATTAATTAATGGTGTATTATTTAGTTTTAAATTAATATTTTTTACAATTTAATTCTGATTTTCGATTATCATCTAAACAATTTTAAACTTTCATTAAGGTATTTTTGTTTAATGTGTTTATTTATAAATGAACTAATCTTTTATTGTTCTCTCGATTTTTTTTGCCTATATTAATTTGAAATAAAACTTTATAATTATGAAAGATCCTAAAATTGCTGCTAAAGCTCCTAAAGCTTTGGAACTTGAACCCGGTAAATACCACTGGTGCGCTTGCGGTGAAAGTAAAAATCAACCTTTTTGTGATGGTTCTCATAAAGGAACTGAGTTTACACCCTTGTCTTTTGAGATAAGCGAGAAAAAGACATATCACCTGTGTCAGTGTAAACACTCAGCTAATAAACCTTTTTGTGACGGCACACACCGTACTTTATAAGAGTTTTAAACTTCTTTAAAGTAATATTTGCCTGCTTTACAAATCGGACATTCAAAATCTTCCGGGATATCTTCAAAAGGTGTTCCTGGAAGTATTTCATGCGACGGTTCTCCAAGTTCGGGATTATATGTATAACCACATATTGTACATGTATATTCTGAATAAGTGGTTTTTACTTCAATCTTTTCTTTTGTCTCCTCTTTAAGTTTCTCAGGATCTATATAAGTAGGTGCATTCTTTGGTGCAAGCATCTTGTAATGTGAATGGTAATATTCATAAGTGAGCGGCGGTAAATCACTTAATTTCTCCGATTCAATTACTTCTCCAAAGAAAACAATGTGGGAGCCGCAATCAATTTCATTTATTACCTTACATTCAAATGTTGCAATCGTAAAATCTGTTATTACAGGAATACCTGTTTTACCAATTTTATATTTATGAAGAGCAAATTTGTCTAATTCTCTGCTTGATCTAAATCCGAAATCTCCTATTATTGCAATGTTAAGATCTTTCTGAAGTACTGAAAGTGAAAAAAGTTTACTTTTTTTAATTATCTGACAGGTATAATTTTCCTTGTTACAACTTATTGCCATTGTAGAAGGTGAAGATGTTATCTGAAAGCCAGTATTCCCAATATACCCTGATTTTTTACCTTCAAATTCTGAACATATCACATATATTCCGTAGGATAACTTATGAAACGATTTAAAATCAATCATGTCAACTATTTACTTTTAATATTAGGCCCTAAAATGTCATTTATGGCTTTCTCAAAGGTAGGAAATTTAAATATATAACCTTTGTCAATAAGATTTTCAGGATATATGTTTACACTGTTTAGGATAATACAAGACGCCTCTCCAAGAATAAGTTTTATAATAAATGATGGGATAGTAATCAATATAGAATGCCGGTATTTTCTTGAAATGGCACGGATTAAATCTGTGTTGCTGATTGTTGTGGGAGCTACAAGATTGAATAATCCTGAAGTATTTTTGTTTTCTATAAAGAATTTATACGCCGACACTATATCTTCCATATGTATAAAGGAAGTAATTTGATTCCCTTTTCCCAGATATGAACCAAATCCTAACTTGAATTGAGGTATGATCGTACTTAACATTCCACCTTCTTTGCTCAATACTACTCCAAGGCGGGTGATCACAAGCCTGATAGCAGGATTGACAAGCTCGTCAACTTCAGCTTCCCACTTTGAAACTACTTCTGCTAAAAACCCGCTCCCTTTTACTGTGTTGAATTCATTATAGGTCTTGAATTTGTCATCAGGATATATGCCTGTAGCCGAAGCCGATATGAACAATTTTGAGGGTATGTCTTCAGGTAGACTATTTAAAATCTGTACTATTTTTCTTGTTGTCAGGATTCTACTGTCCAGTATATTTTTCTTGTTGGCCGTTGTCCATCTTTGTAATATCGAACTTCCTGCAAGATTGATAATTACATCGCTTTTTGTTATTATTTCTTTCCAGCTTTCAAGGCTGTCTTCTCTTTTTAATACATATATATCAGAGGCATAGTCTTCAAAGCTTCTGATAACATGAGAACCAATGAAACCACTGGCTCCGGTAAATGCAATTTTCATTTTACGGTTATTGTATATAATTTTAATTCCTATGTAAGTTAAATGTTTTTACTCTAATACCACATATGAAAATGTTTTTATTTATATAATTCTTATTTTTGGCTTCGATAATTAATCAGTACTTAATATTAAAAATTACTAAGTAATTAGATTTTAATTTTTTATTCTTATGAAGCCAACACTTGTAATACTTGCTGCCGGAATGGGCAGCCGATACGGAGGTTTAAAACAGCTCGATGAAATTGGTCCAAATGGCGAAGCTATTATTGACTATTCACTTTTTGATGCAATTAGGGCCGGTTTTGGTAAAGTCGTCTTTATTATAAGACACGATTTTGAAGATGCTTTTAAAGCCCGATTCGATAATAAACTCAAAGGTAAAATTGAAGTTGAATATGTCTTTCAGGATTTGAACGATTTACCAGAAGGCTTTAAAGTGCCCGAAGGTCGTGAAAAACCATGGGGTACTGGCCATGCTGTCCGTTCAGCACGAAATGCTGTTAATACCCCCTTTGCTGCTATTAACGCCGACGATTTCTACGGAAAAGAAGCATACGAAACTGTAGTTAAATTCCTTTCTTCTGAAGCCAACGAAACTACTTATGCAATGGTTGGTTACCGTATGGATAAAACTCTCTCTGAAAACGGTACTGTCTCCAGAGGTCTTTGTATTTCTGATGAAAGTAGCAACCTGACTTTCATTGAAGAGCTTACTAAAATATCCCTTGAAAACGATGGCATTTTTTATTATAAGAATGAAGAAAAAATAGCTCTTAAAGGCAACGAAACCGTTTCAATGAATTTCTGGGGTTTTCATCCTTCACTTTTTTCCTTGCTAGAAGATGGGTTTATTGACTTTCTTAAAGAAAATGGTAACGAACTGAAATCTGAATATTATATTCCAATCCCTGTCTATAATCTTATCAAATCGGGTAGGGGAAAGGTGAAAGTCCTTACTTCTGATGCTTCCTGGTTTGGAGTTACTTATCAGGAAGATAAACCTGTTGTTAAACAAAGAATTAACGATCTTATCTCTGACGGTAAGTATCCTTCCAACCTTTGGAAGTAAAATATTATATTTTAAAGCAGGTTGTTATTCGTTTTTTTTCAACCTGCTTTTTATCTCTGTTTTTTACTTTTTTGATTATTTTGTATTTATTCCCCTTCTTTTTGAGAATATCGGTCGGAAAATTGAATTTATTCTATCATTTTTACATGAAATCATGCTTCTAAATGATACTTTTTCATGTAGAAAGCTTTTTTTTTCATATAATTGCACGATTTTAAAAACAACATAAATACTTAAGAAATGAAAGTTTTCAAATTCGGTGGTACATCAGTAGGATCACCTGAAAATATGAGATCAGTGATGAAAATCATTACTGAAGACGGAGAACCAAAAATAGTTGTGCTTTCTGCTATGTCTGGCACTACTAATTCTTTAGTCGAAATCAGCAATAAACTCTACGCTTCTGATAAAGATGCTGCCAGAGAATTGATAAAATCACTCAGGAATAAGTATGTTGAAGTTGTTGAAAGCTTATACAATAGCGAAAACGGGAAAGCTGAAGGTCATAAGATAATTAAAAACCATTTCGACCTGCTTGATCAACAAACTGAAAGTGATTTTAGCTCTGTAAATGAACAGATTATCCTTGCCCAGGGTGAACTTATATCTACTGCGATGTTCACTGAATTACTGAAAGAAAGTAATGTTAAAACTATTCTTTTGCCTGCTCTTAACTTCATGAGGATTGATGAAGAAAAACAAGCCGACCTGCAGAAAATTAAAGAACTTATCAAACCGGTACTTGAAAATGCCGGACAACAGGAAATATATATTACTCAGGGATTTATTTGCAGAAACGCAAACGGAGATATCGACAACCTGCAACGCGGTGGCAGCGATTATACTGCGTCTCTGTTAGGGGCTGCTATCGATTCTGAAGAAATTCAGATTTGGACTGATATCGACGGATTTCATAATAACGACCCACGCTTTGTAGCTAAAACTAAAAAGATTGATAACCTCCTATTTGTTGAAGCTGCTGAACTTGCATATTTCGGAGCTAAGATCCTCCACCCGCTTACCGTTTTGCCCGCTAAAGATGCAAATATCCCGGTTCGTCTTAAGAATACTATGAACCCCTCTGATCCCGGAACTCTTATTTCTAACGATAAAACTATTTCAGGACTTAAAGCTGTTGCCGCTAAAGATGGCATCACTGCAATTAAAATCCATTCAAACAGGATGTTAATGGCTTATGGCTTCCTGAGAAAAGTTTTCGAAGTTTTTGAAAAGTATAAAACATCTATCGATGTTATTACTACTTCAGAAGTTTCAACTTCTTTGTCTATCGATAACAATAAAAATCTCGACCAGATTGTTGCTGAACTTAAGGAACTTGGTGAAGTTGAAATTGATAGAGATCTTACTATTGTTTGTGTTGTTGGCGATATGATCTCTGAAGAAAAAGTCTTTTCTAAACAAGTGTTTGAATCTTTCGAAGGTATTCCTGTCAGAATGATTTCTTACGGTGGAAGCCGCTACAATATTTCAATTCTTA
>CAYUEI010000128.1:0-8203 GCA_964443445.1 uncultured Prolixibacteraceae bacterium
ATTCAGGATTATATGTTTTAGACATGTCAGGGAAGCGTGGACCTAATTCATCTATGTTTTTTCCAATTAAAGGATTAGTGCCAAACCAGTTAATATGATCAGTAATCATCATCAGGTCACCGACTTCGAAGCTGTAATTAATACCTCCGGCTGCATTGGAAACCAGAAGATATTCTATACCCAGCAGTTTGAATACTTTTATAGGAAAAGTAACTACATCCATTGGGTATCCCTCGTAAAAATGGAAACGCCCCTGCATTACAACTATTTCTTTTCCTTGATATTTGCCAAAAATAAGTTTTCCTTCATGACCTTCAACAGTAGATACCGGGAATCCGGGTATATCAGAATAGTCAAGAGTTGTTTCAATAGAAACCTTACTTGCAAAATCTCCAAGCCCTGAGCCTAAGATAACTGCAATTTTGCCGTTAAAAGATGTTTTATCTTTTATGAAGGCGGCTGTTGCTTTTATTCTCTCTAACATAGGTTAAAATTCTTTTATTGAATAAATCCTTTGTGCGATCTAAAAATTTAATTTCTATTGGAATATAATAAAGAATATCGAAAAAACCTTCAGGATATTTATCTACAGATTTAAGTCTTACCATATCTTTTTCAGTTGTGATAATCAGCTTTCTTTTATTGTCTATTTCTTTAAAAGAATTATAAATATCATCAAGGTCTTTTTCATTGTATGCATAATGGTCAGTATATTTTTTGTGAATGATTTCTCCAACCTGATCTTTCAGATATTCAATCATAGGGGATGAATTAGCAATTCCGGTTACAAGCATGACAGTATACTTTAGCATATCATCAAAGAAAAGAGTTCTTCCTTTCTCTGCGGGTGTGATTTCACCATAAACAATACTTGTAAAGAAAAGATTTTGATAGGGACGAATATCCAGTTTGTTTTTGATTATCCTTTGATCTATAGGTTTCAGTTGACCGGGGCATTTGGTGAAAATAATAAAATTAGCCCTATAGCTTGATTTTATAGATTCTCGCAGTTTACCTGCGGGCAATAGCTTATCATCATAAACAGGCTGTGTGAAATCAAAGAGAAGGATATTGATATTTGGTTCCACACTCCTATGTTGAAAGGCATCGTCCAGTATGATTACATCAATATTAAGGTCTTTATTTTTGAGTATGTTTCTTATTGCAGTATCTCTTTTCTTACTCACGGCTACAGTTACTTCAGGGTATTTTTGCTTTATCTGTACAGGTTCATCTCCGATATCATTTATTGTAGACTGAGAGGTTGCAAGAATAAAGCCATTTGATTTTCTTTTATAACCACGGCTAATAAATGCTACTTTGAACTCTTTGCTAAGAAGGTTGATTAAATACTCGGCGTGAGGAGTTTTTCCGGTTCCTCCCACAGTTAAGTTCCCAACAGAAATAACCGGGACTTCGTAATTATGATGGTGCAATATGTTCGAGTCATAAAGAAAATTACGGATTGAAATGATAAATCCGTAAATCAATGAAAGCGGGTATGTGAATATTCTTATCATACTGTAAAAATAGTTTATAATTTACGAAGAATGGGAATATGACAAAAAAAAGTTGCCTGCTAAAGACAGACAACTTTTTTCAAATAAAAATTTATGAGAGATTAATTTACTTCGAATTCATAAGGGAGTCTTGCCTGAACGCCATTTACATTTTTAAGAGTCTCAAGCGTTTTGTAATACTTCATTCCTTCTCCAAGGTTCTTTTCTAATATTTTATACTCCATTTGAGTAGAAAAGCTTTTGATTATTTCTTCGAAAGGATCTTTTTTAACTGGCAATTTTATTACTCTGTAGTTGTCTAGTCCACCCATTTCCTTCGCTATTTCAATTGCATCATTGAGATTCCCCAGCATATCTACCAATCCGAGTTTAAGGGCATTTTCACCTGTCCATACCCGTCCTTGTCCTATTTCATCAACCTGCTGATATGATAAACTACGTCCTTCAGATACATGGTTGACAAAAGTCGTATATACATTTTCAACCATACCCTGCATGATTTCTCTTTCTTTCTCGGTAAGAGGGCGGGTTACAGAAGGCAAGTCACTTTTTTCATTTGTCTTAACAACTTCTGAATTTATACCTAACTTCTTGCTTAAAAGATTCTGGAAGTTGGGAATTACTCCAAAAACACCAATTGAACCTGTAAGTGTTGTAGGATTTGCAATGATTGTATCTGCAGCACAAGCAATATAATAACCTCCTGAAGCTGCAACATCTCCCATAGAAACTACAACAGGTTTTTGTTTGGTAGCTAAATCAACTTCTCTCCAAATAAGCTCTGAAGCTACTGAACTTCCTCCTGGAGAATTTATGCGTAAAACAATAGCTTTAATTGTTGTATCCATTCTTGCTTCACGAATAACTTCAGCCATTTCCGGACCACTTATTGATTCTTCAGTCAGGGAAGTTCCAGGAGTCATTGAAATCTCACCTGATGCATAAATAACTGCAAGTTTATTTTTTGTAAATGTCTTACCTTCATTTTTAACAACAGCAGGTTTTACATCATGAAGAGAAATAAAATTTATCTTATCATTTCGCTTTATTCCAATCTTTTCACGCATAATATCGAGAACCTGATCTTCATATACTATACTGTCAACAAGCCTGTATGATAATAAAGTATTTGCCGGACGATAAATCATGTTTTCATCAGCAATTCTGTTTAGTTCAATAGTTGATATATTTCTTGATTCAGATATTCCTCTTACTACATTATTCCAGATACTTCCGATATAAACTTCAATTTGTCTTCTGTTTTCAGGACTCATTTTATCAAGCATAAAAGGCTCAACAGCAGATTTGAATTTCCCGTGCCTTATGATTTGCATTTCTACACCCAGCTTGTCCAAAGCATTTTTATAAAATGTATTTGTAGATGAAATACCTGAGAATACTAATATTCCTTCAGGGTTGATAAATACTTTATCAGCCAGTGAAGTCAGGAAGTATGCCTTTTGTGAGTAGGATTCTGAATAAGCATAAATGAATTTTTCAGAATCTTTAAAATCCATAAGAGCATTTCTTATCTCTTCACATGCAGAATACCCGGCATTTATTTCATCAATATTCAGGTATATTCCCTTTATTTTTTCATTATCCTTTGCATTTTCAATAGCTGTAACAATCTGATCGAGGCCTAATTTCTTAGTGCTAGAAAGCCCGGGGATGTCTAATGATTGAAATGGATCATTGGATTGGCGGTCAACAATTGTTTCATCAAAATTGATAGCAAGGACTGAATTATCCTTAATCGTAACCTCCTTCTTATCAGTAGATGCTACTATTGCAGTAACAATGCCTCCAAGTATAACTATTGTCATTATTATAACAATTGTCAATCCGACAATTGTTGCTAAAGTGTATTTTAAGAAACTTCTCATTATATATGGTTTTTATGTTTTCTAATGCATTTTAAATTAAACTCATAAAATATGTACGTAATTAGATTAGTTAATTACAAATGAATGTCAATTTTTTTTTCAGTAGTAACTTTTTTTCAAAAAGAATGTCCAATTTTAATAAATTTAATTTTAAATCTATTTTTCTAATATTTTAAATATGAGTGAAGTATTTATATCCCTTGGGACTAACATGGGCGATAAAATTTTAAATCTTGAAACAGCCATTAGTGAGATTAATAACAAGATTGGTGAAGTAGTTAAAATCTCCGGCAAATACGAAACTGAACCCTGGGGATTTTCTGCTGAAGAATCGTTTATAAACATGGTTATTTTAATTAGATCATATCTTGAACCTGTTGATTTAATGAAAGGATGCCTTTCTATCGAAAAAATTATGGGAAGGGTAAGGAAAAAAAATAAAACCGGTTATGAATCCAGAGTGATAGACATTGATATTTTATTTTTTGATGATAAGATAATCTCTAATACATGGGTTAAAATTCCTCACCCTTTAATTCAATTCAGGAGATTTATTCTCGAACCTTTTAATGAAATTGCCAAAGATTTTCAGCATCCTGTTTTAAAAAAAAGGATATCTGAAATACTTGCTGAATGTCAGGATGAAGGAAGGGTAACCCTTATTCAGTCTTCATCTTCAGTATAGTATAGAAAATCATTGAAAGGAAAACGGGTAACATGAACATTTTTTACTTCATCGTAAAGAATTGTTTTGAACTCATCAATATTGATTTTTTCCTTAGCCGAGATAAATATTGAAGGTGTATTATTTTTTGCAATCCAGCTGTTCTTCCAATCTTCCAGAGAGTTGTTCTCCCTGGTCATTTCAGTAAGATCATCCGAATCTTTTTCGACATAAGTAAACGCATCAATTTTATTGAATATATAAATTGTTGGTTTATCAGCAGCATCTATCTCTTCAAGTGTTTTATTGACAACATTGATTTGTTCTTCAAAGCCTTTATGTGAAATATCTACAATATGAAGTAAAACATCTGCTTCACGAACTTCATCGAGAGTTGATTTGAATGATTCAACGAGCCCATGGGGTAATTTTCTTATAAAACCTACTGTATCAGCAATGAGAAAAGGAAGATTGCCTATAACCATTTTTCTTACCGTAGTATCCAAAGTTGCAAACAATTTATTCTCTGCAAACACTTCAGATTTACTCAGCAGGTTCATTATTGTTGATTTCCCGACGTTAGTATATCCAACCAAAGCTACTCTTACAAGTTTTCCTCTGTTCTTTCTTTGTGTCGACATTTGAAGGTCTATCTTTTTAAGCTGTTCCTTTAACCTTGCAATTTTATCTAAAATTATACGGCGGTCGGTTTCTATCTGTGTTTCTCCCGGACCTCTCATGCCAATTCCTCCTCTTTGTCTTTCAAGGTGAGTCCACATTCTTGTGAGTCTTGGCAATGTATATTGAAGCTGGGCAAGTTCAACCTGAGCTTTGGCATAAGCAGTTTGAGCTCTTGATGCAAAAATGTCGAGAATAAGATTTGTTCTGTCCAGAACCTTACATTCAACTACTTTCTCAATATTGCGCAATTGAGTTGCTGAAAGTTCATCATCAAAAATGACGGTGTCAATAGAATTTTCCTGAATATATGCAGCAATTTCTTCCAGCTTACCTGAGCCGACAAACGTTACCGGATGAGGGTATTGAATTCTCTGGAAAAACTTATTTACTACTTCAGCACCTGCAGTGTAAGCAAGAAATTCAAGTTCTTTAATGTATTCTTTTGCTTTTACCTCATTTTGATCCTGAGTTATGAGGCCAATCAAGACTACTGTTTCTTTTCTTTGTTCTGTGATAATTAAATCCGCCATTTTTAAATAAAAAAACCTGATTCCGATATTCTCAGAATCAGGATATAGATTTTTTCAATTGTATTTTATTGTAATTGGAAATTAATAGGTACAGTATAAGATACCCTTACAGGTTTACCCCTTTGCATACCCGGTTTCCATTTAGGAAGATTATTTACAACGCGGAGAGCTTCCTGGTCAAGTGAAGGGTCAACACCTCTGGCAATACGGGCATTGCTGATTCCACCATCACGGTCAACTACGAATTGTACATATACTTTACCTTGAATACCATTTTCAGCAGCAATTACCGGATATTTGATATTATCGGCAATCCATTTGCGCAGTGCAAGTTCACCACCCGGGAATTCAGGCATGTCTTCTACTATTACAAATATTTCTGCTTTTGATTCGTCTTCTTCTTCTTTTGGTGCAGAAATTACAGGAGCTGCATCAATAATTGTAGCATCATTTGCTTCAGTAGATTCGAATTCGAATTCATCTTCAATTTCCACATCATCATCGATGATAGTCAGCACTTCAATAACTTTTGGAGGTGGAGGTGGAGGTGGTGGCTTAACTTCCTCAGTCCTGGTAATAGGAATGATCTCTTCTTGTATTGTTTCGGTAGTCAATTGTCCCAATGTATCGGCAGATTTAACTGTATCGTTAATGTTAAATGCCATCAGGACGACTCCTAGTGCAACCACAAGACCAATCTCAACGAAGTATGACTTCTTGTTTTCGAGATCAGCTTTTGGTGTCTTCTTAAGTTCCATAGTAATTATTTAATGCATTTAAATACTCAAATTATAGGGCGATAAAGTTAAAAAATATCTTCTAATTGAATACTTCTATTACAATATTTCTTTTAAAAAAGATTTTTGTTTCTTTTTTGAAAGAATAACTGCCTTTTTCTATCATTAAACGTAAAGTCCAATACTTCTATTATAAGTAAAATTATATATTTGCAAAATATTTACGGGGGATTAGCTCAGTTGGCTAGAGCGTTTGACTGGCAGTCAAAAGGTCATCGGTTCGATTCCGATATTCTCCACTGAAATAAGGTACTGAAATTGAGAGAGTTGTAAACAAAATTGCGACTCTTTTTTTATTTTCCAACATCTACTGTGTAGTTTTACTGTGTAGTTTACAGCAAAAAAAAAGGCTATTCAAACACCCTAAATTGATTTTCACTCCTATCTTTTGTGATAAATTTTGCAATTTCTTTTTGGTTGATGTAGTGTTTATTTGTGATTTTAAAATCTGAGTGTTGTTGTATCTTTTGCCCTTGTCTTAATGCATAAATTTCCTGAGCTGTAATATAAGTGCTCCGTAATTGTCCCATATTTAAATTATAGTTTCTGTTTAACTTTTTTGAAAAGAAAGTGAAACTCTTACTTGCTTGTTCTTCCATAGTCTTCCGACTAACACCTTCAGCATTTATGATGTATTCATCAAAAGTTTGTTTTTCAAACAGACCTTTTTCTATCAGAAAGTCTTCTAATTCTTTTATTATTGGAATATATGTGTACTCCTGTTCATCGGGAAGAATTTTATTCTGAAGCCGATTGTTTTTTAAATTTGGAGATTCAATGTAGATTGGTTTATCATTTTCGAAATAGATCATATTCCATTTCATTGTAAATATTTCTTCATTTCTCCTTCCTGTAAATGCTTTTAATTTTATAGCATCAATGAGCCAATCCTTATACATTTCCTTATCCTCTTTTCCCCTTTTTTGAATTGAATCTTCAGGGGTAATTTTTTCAAATAATTCCTTGAAGTCTTTGGTCGAAATCGTGGTATTTGTTCCTTTTTCGGCTTTAAGTTTTATTTCTAGAAATGGATTTCTGATTAGATAACCCTTTTTACTTATCAAAAAAGCATAAACAGCTCTCATAGCTTTTACATGGTGATTAAATGTGTAGGATGAACTTGTACAACCTAATAAAAAAGTATAATAAGAACCAATTAATTTGTCATCAATGTCGCCTATTTTTAATGTTTCTATATTTAAACCCTTTTCATGAATAAATTTTTTAAATTTTTCGAATAAGCTAATAACACTATTAATATAACCATTAGAATTATTCTTTTTCTGATGATCAGGTATGTCAACATCCGCTAAAAAATCAAGATACATTGCCATACATTCGATCAATAATTGAGGTTGTTGCTTTTTTATTTCTATGGTTTTTTTATTTATTCCATTTAAAACATCCGTCCTAAAATCAATTAGTTCTTTAATTGCTTCATCATAAGTTCTTGCTTTAAGTGTAACCGTTTCTCTTTTACCATTTGATTCTGGTAAAATTATTACTGCTCTGTAGACTGTTCGTTCAATAGGATGTTTACATCCATTATAGGTAGAATGATCTCTTTGAATTGATTTTCCACACTTTAAGCATCTAATTTCTAATCCCTTAAACTTTCTATACTGTAACCTTTCCATTTATTTTGATTTTAAAATTTTTTTTGCTCCGATACTTTTAGGCGCATAACCTTTTTGGTGATGAATTGAAATAGGTTCCACTTGAATATTCATTTTGTATAGTTCATTGTTTTTTGCCAATTCGAAAGCAGTTTCCCAATTCTCTCCATATTTTGTTTTAAAATTTTTTATTTGTGGTTCCTGGATGACTCGATTGTAATCATACCTTAATATGTATCTCCTTTTTCCGTACTTGTATATTTCAACATTATTTTTGGCACACCACTTATTCACAGATGTTTGAGTTGAATAGCCCAAAAGACATCCAAGTTCATTTGTAAATATTTTATCTAAAGAAAAATCATGCCTTATTTCATTTTCACCATCCATAAAAAACTTAATCAGAATTACCAGTTAAAAGTTTTATATCCTGGTATTTTAATTTTGTTTAATCTATTTTCATTGTTCGCCATTTTTTTTCGAATTTATGATCAACCCAAAGATAAGAG
>CAYUEI010000129.1:0-8154 GCA_964443445.1 uncultured Prolixibacteraceae bacterium
GCTATATTTCTTATTGGTATCATTCTCCTTGTTTAAAAGTCGCGCAAAAGTAGAATTTTTTAAATGAAATTGAATTAATCGCTTGTTTAATGGAAGAATATCAATGTTGAAACAACGATTTATTAACAAAGTTCAAATAAATAGTAAAATGAGTGAAAGGAGATTAGAATATTTTAATGCCTGCAGATAAAAGATAAACCCTGTTTGCTGCCTGATATTGACTATCATCAATGAAAATATTAAAACTATTTTCAATTCGTGCATCAAGAGTGACAAACCAAAGATCGACACCAATACCGGCCTGTATTCCAATATAGTTATCCTTTAGTTCGTTGATGTTAAAGTTGTTGATATCATCAACAAGCGGCTCGGTTGTAATGTAGGACAAGACAGGACCGCCATATACCCTCAGGTTGAAATTGGGTTTATTGTAAATATGAAATCCTATAAGCAGCGGAATATCAATAGTTTGATAACTAAGATCAAATTCATTTAGGCTGACAAGACTTTCAATTCGTCCTCCTTTTTTAGTATTGAAATAAGCTTCGGGCTGAAGGTAAATATTACCGATGCTTGCTTTAAAAAATGCTCCTACGAAATAATTGTTTACTTCACTTTCATCAAAAAAATCGTTGTAATCGGAAAATAGGGAAGAGCTGTTTACACCGAATTTGATGCCTACATTCAAAGGAGATTGGCTGTAAAGCGCAATTGATGAAGCTAAAAGACATATAAACACCCAAATCCTTCTCATTAATAATTTTTTATGTAAAAATATTAAAAAATATTGATTCTCTGAAATACTAAGCAAAAACTATACCTAACAAAAAAAAGGTCCCCGTATACCGGAGACCTTAATAACGATTGAGTAAAAATATTTATTTTACGAAGTCTTTTAAAACAGCCGATAATTTCTTACGGGTGAAGAATATTCTGCTTTTGACTGTTCCTAAAGGCAATTCGAGTTTATCTGCAATCTCTTTGTATTTGTATCCGTCGAGAAACATCTGAAATGGTATTCTGTATTCGTCTTCTAACATAGATATACTTTTTTCTATTTCATTTGATGAATAAAATGATTCCGGTGAAGGATAAATCTTGTCCTTAGCTATTAAAAGGTGAAATTCACTGTTCGAACCACTAAGACTGTTTCTTGATTTTGATTCCTTTCTGTAATCATTGATAAAAGTATTCTTCATTATTGTGTAAACCCAGGCTTTAAAATTGGTATCCTGAGAGAACTTGTCCTTATAAGTCAAAGCTTTTAAAAATGTTTCCTGTAAAAGGTCATTTGCTTTGTCATTATCTGATGTCAGGCTTAATGCATAGTATTTAAGGTTTTTTTCCAAGCCTAACAAACTATTATTAAATTGTACATTTGCCATAATTGTAGATTTTCGTTTTGTTGTTGATTCAAATATAAATAAATAAAAGATATAAAAGTCCTTTAATGTTATATTTTTATTTATAATAATTTTAAATTAACATTGAGTTAATCTTGAATCTTGATATAATTTAATCATTTTTTTGTCATAATTATATAGTTTAAAAACATCATTGTCTGAAAATCAATAAATTATTGAAGGTATTACAGAAAAATTTACTGACAGGGGCTTAGGTAGCACAGACATTTAATTAAAAAAAAACATGCTGAAAAAAATGTGTTATAAATGAACAAAAAAGAAAATTGTTCTAAAGGATCATATATTTGCACATTATTTTAGATTAATGTTTAAGAACAAAAGAACGAAGCTGGTTGTTAATGTACCAACATTTCGCCGGTGGATGAACAAGAGCTATTCTGTATTCAGCAGTCTGAAAAAAGTAATCAGGATTGGATGTTTACTTTTTATTTATCTCAGATTTGCCAATAATACAGCGGTAGCAGCACAAGCTGATACATCAAGCGTAGTAAGGAATTACGACCTTGAACAGGTTGTGGTAACGTCAGAACAGCAACCGGAAACATATTCCGGTATAAGCAGGGTAGTACTGGTAATCTCCAAAAGTGAGATTGAGCGGGCAGCGGTTTCTTCAGTAAACGAGTTGCTTGAATATGCATCAAACATCGACATCAGGCAACGCGGAACCAACGGTGTTCAGGCCGATATTTCTATCAGGGGCAGCACCTTCGATCAGGTTTTAGTTCTTCTCAATGGTATAAACATTACCGATCCTCAGACAGGCCACCATAATCTCGATATTCCTGTCGATCTTTCAATCATTGAACGGGTAGAAATACTTAAAGGCCCCGGCTCATGGAAATTCGGTCCCGGAGCTTTTGGCGGGGCAATCAACTTCATTACCAAAAAGGACAATGAGCAATTTGTGAAAGCAGATATCGAAGCAGGACAGTTTCTCTTTAATTCTGAAAAGCTTTCAGCAGGATTGAAATACAAAAATACCAACCACATTATTTCCTTAATGAACTCATCTTCCGACGGATATATTGAAAATACTGATTTTTACAATAGAAGTGTTTTTTACGAAGGTGGAATTAACACAGGTGACAATTCCTTGAAACTCCAGGCAGGTTATTCTTCTAAAGGATTTGGGGCAAACGGCTTTTATTCAGCTAAATACCCAGATCAGTATGAAGAAACAGGAACGTTTATGACTTCCATGTCTGCTAATGTTAAAACCGGAAATTTCCAATTTGACCCAAAGGTTTACTACAGAAGGCATGATGATGAGTTTCTCCTTTTCAGGGATAATCCTTCACTCTACAGGAATATCCACCTGTCGGAAGTAATGGGGACTAACTTCCTTTTGAATTATATAATTGGAAAAACAGGAGTTACAACTATTGGTTTTGATTTAAGATCAGAATCAATACGGAGTAATAACCTGGGTGAAGTTAGTGAAGATGAAGGCTCATATATAATAAAAGATTCAATTGTTCTCGACCATTTTCATTCAAGGACTAACTTTTCTTCTTTTATTGGCCAAAAGCTTTATCTGTCAGGACTTATGATTAATGCAGGAATTAATTTCACCCGAAATACAGACATGAAGCTAAATTGGTTTATCTATCCCGGATTAGATGTGAGCTATACTTTTACAAATTCATCAACAGTTTCATTGTCAGTTAACAAGAGCATGCGAATGCCTACATTTACCGAGTTGTTTTATTCAAGCCCTTCGAATGAAGGCAATGCAGGATTATTGCCGGAGGAATCGCTGGGATTTGAAGCAGGGTATAAGTATGGGAATGAGTTTCTTAATACATCTATTACTGGTTTCTATTCTATTAATGAAAACCTTATTGACTGGGCAAAGGAAAATCTGGAAGATAAGTGGAAGACGGTAAACTATTCAAAGATAAATTCTTACGGAGCAGAGGTTACTGCAGAAATAAACTTCCGGAAGCTGTTTGAAGATCAAAAGATATTGAACTTTGTGAAGCTTAGTTATTCCTATCTTAATCAGGACAGGAAAATAGGGGCATTGATTTCAAACTATTCAATGAATTACCTTAAGCATAAACTGGATATTGATGTCAATCACATGATAATCAGAAATGTTTATGCAGCATGGCATATGACATATTCTGACAGAAACGGTCAATATGAAAAAATAGAAGATAAGGCTTCATTAGGATTAGTTGATTATAAACCATTTATTTTATGTGATTTAAAGATATATTGGAAACACGCCGGGTGGAATATTTATGGTTCTGTAAATAATTTATTCAATGAAGAGTACGTTGATTATGGAAATATAAAACAACCGGGCAGATGGTTTAAAATTGGGGTGTCAAAAAAGCTGGTTTTTAATTGACATTAATGTAGCAGTTAACATTTTTATTATCTTCGGCCAAAATTTTTAAGTATTAAAATATGTTGAAAGATATATTAGCGATCTCAGGACAACCAGGTTTGTTCAAAATGATTTCCAAAGGGAATAATTCAGTAATTGTAGAATCACTGACAAACGGGAAGCGTTTTCCGGCGTACTCATCAAGTAAAATACTTTCGCTTGAGGATATTGCCATTTATACTACCACAGGTGAAATACAGCTCAGGGAATTATATAAAAAGATGGTAGCTGATGAAGAACTGAAAAAGGGCATCGATCCGAAATCATCATCAGACAAGCTGAAGGAGTACTTCAAGAAAGTGTTACCTGACTATGATCAGGACAGAGTTTATGTGTCAGACATAAAGAAAGTTGTGACATGGTATCTTACACTAACAGAGAAAGATCTGCTGAATCTGGAAGATGCACCAACCGAAGAAAAAGAAGAAAAACCGGAAGAATAAATAAAAACGGCTGTTCAGAAAGAAAAGAACAGCCGTTTTTTTTATGGATATTTTAAAAGTTGTTTTATCAAGGCTTAGCCAAAACCTTTCCCGTCTGCACTTCACCCTTTTCATTGACAAACTTAAAAAGCATCAAACCTTCAAATGGCGCGCAAATTTCAGTTTCTCTTTCAGTTATACGACTTTTGAAAAGATGTTTCCCTTCCGGGGAATATATTGATATTTCACCTTTACTGCCGTTCAACAAAGAAAGCCTGAGTAATCCGGAAGAAGTCGGAAATAGTTCTATCAGCTTTTTATTTTTTGAATTGAACTCTGCACTGCTTGTTACTTTGCAATCAGGGTAGTCAGGGTTTTGATATATCAGAACTCCATCTTCATGTACACATAATAAAACAAGAAAACCCCCACCTAAAAATACACCAAATGGTTCAAGTGGTCCCTGTAATGATCCGATACCTTCAATCCAGACTATTTCAGGGAAAATATAAAAATATTTTCTGTCAATCCCTAGCATATTTTTAACTACAACAGAGTCAACATTTAAAGGATCAGATGGATATAGGTATATCTTATCACCTGCTTCTATATTAAAAGTATAAAGTTGCTTAATATTATCACCCGCAGAAGAATTTATATAAATATTTCCGGAATCTTCCCGTATAAAACCTCCCCCTTCCCACCATGATATTTGATCGCGTGACATATAAATTTTCTTATATATTTCAGAACCATTGATGATAGTATCATTTTCAAATTTAAAATATTCTGTTTTAATGTAATTATAATCCTCATCTAAAGTTGCTACACTCCAAATCTTGTTTTCTTTTACAAAGGATTGGGCATATATATTTGAAAATACAACGAGGCTAATTATTGATGTTATAAATCTTTTCATTTAGTAAATCCTTATTTTATTCACCTTATAAATTGAACTATTTTCATCGCTGGAGATTTTAACTAAGTAAACCCCCGGATTTAAATCACTTAAGGATATATCTCTGGAATCAGAATATCCAATTGATTCTTTTTTCCTGATAATAGTCTTGCCAGATAAGTCAGTTATTTCAATGTTGAAATTCCCGACTTTGATATTATTTTCTATAGTTAGAACTTTTGATTCACTGTTATAGCTATAGATAATTTCAGGGAGAGCCAATAATTTGGTGTTTGTACCAATAGGTTCAACTCCTGCAAACATAAGGCATATAGAATCAGTAGTAAAATCAACGTTATACTTGCAGAATGAATTATTATTGAGCGATATACTACTTGCTTTTGAAATGTCAGTATAGATATCGGGCCAAAAACCACAACCACAAGAAGCATCAAACCATCCTCCCGGAGGATTCCATCCTGTTAAAAACATAAAAGGATCTTCATATTCGAAAAACTTATTTAAATTCCACCTCATTACGTCTTCCTTGTCCCATGAAATTGTTACAGGCCAGTTTTTTGCAATAATGCCAATCTCAATTGGAGTTGTATTATAATACTGATGTTTTGAAATAAACGTTGGTCTTCTTGTATCACCAAGGCAATAATCAGAATTATCAGAATCATAATATGTTGCATTAGAAAAGAAAACATAAAAGGTGGGATCGTATGTTTCATTAATAAGATTTACTTCTCCCAATAAAGTATCTATGCCTCTGGTAGCTTGTTTATTAAACCCAAAAAAGAGTGAATCTTTATTACCTAGGGCATCTTCGAAATATAAAGTAAGATTTAATTCCTGTCCTAAGGTATTAAAAATGAATCCTATTGATAACGCCATTATAAGAAACCACTTTCTCATGAACTTATTATTTATTTCAATACTATCTTTTCTGTCACAACTTCATCATTTTCAGTCTTTATCCTTAAAAAGTAAACACCCCCTCTAATCCCTTCTGATGGAATATCAACCTTTGAAGATTTAATATTCCTCCATTTTCGGATAACTCTGCCTTCAGAATTGATAAGGGATATTTCCTTAACGACATCTTTTGATTGAACATTAATGTTCTGAGACTGCCCATTTACTGTAACTTTAATCTTATCCTGAATTTTAATTTCTTTTTTTCCGGTAAGTTCAGTCTGTCCCCACATCAGAGGGAAATCTGGGATTGTGCAGAAGGCGTATTTGTCGATATACCAAAATGTATCCAACCCAATATTCTTGTAATATGCTTTAATCCAACCATAATAATTTTGTCCATTTGAAATTATTTTTATCCCAATTTGGCCAGTCTTATCGTTAGTCTCTATTTGAACGAACCACTTCTCAGACATCCATAAAATTGAGTCCTCGCTAAATGCATGCAAAGGAAACCATGTTGCAATAGTAGTAAAGCAGTTATAATGAAGAGGTTCTACTAGTAATCGTAATCCTCCTGAAGGTGACATAAGGTAGAACACCACATCATTGACAGAATCATTGTTAAGATCAATCTTTAAAGTATCCTTTAGGTGATTATCTAATGTAATGTCCGGAACAAAGTCATAAACAATTATTGAAGGCTCTTGAGCATTAAGTTTTAATTCAACCATTAAAATCAATAGGGGTATAAATATTTTTAGCTTCATTTTTTTTGTCTTTACTCAATAATTAACTTACCCGTTTGAATATTACCTTTTTGATTATAATAGCGATATATCACAATCCCAGTAAATGGAGCATTCACCAGTGTTATTCTATCTTTGATTTTTGTATTTAGCAGAATTCTTCCTAAACAATCATACAAAATAAAATTGCCCTGATTTAAATCTTGATTGAAGATTTGTATTTCTTTTCTAAGTATCTCAATGTTTATAAGGTTTTTTTGAATTTCTACTTCTGGTGAACTTGTATAATTACTGCTCATACGTTTCCCCCAAAAATGATATCCATAAGTGTGGCTATCAATTTCGGGAGGCATTGATATTTTCCAAATATAAATTTCAATACTGTCGTTACTATAAAATCTGCACCATTGATAACCGCCGGATGGTTTATTTTGGCAAAAACTATATTCACAAAAAAAGTCTAGAGCAACGTTATTTGTAATAGGAACAATATTTCCAAAAACCCATGCCGAACAATAATTGGTATCAATTTTGCTAATGCTTACTGAATCAAAAGACTTATCCCAACAGTTATCACATACAGCATAATCTCTATACCATCTTTCACCTGAATAAGTGCCTAATAATGAATCTGGTTCAACAACTTGACATTTCACAATAATGGGGAATAAAACCAAAATTAGAATTAATATTATTAGTATTTTATTTTTCATTATAATTAATCTCCACCAAGTTAAACAATATAAATGTTATTAAAAAATATTTTTAATGAATGGCATGTTTTAAACCTCTGAATGAATCATTTCTGCCACTGATCGTTTATTTTCATCCCATGAAGCATCAGAAAACTTTAAATAACAAATCCTGTTTTAAACAAGTCCATATAACTACCATAACCGTACCACATCCGTACCATATAGGAGGTTTCTCCCATTATAACAGGAGAAACCCCCTTTATAAAGGGAGATACCTCCTATATGGTACGGATGTGGTACGGTTATGAATGCTCTAATACTCGTTAGCAAATTGAAAAAACAGAGGAAATTATATTTAAAAGAAAAGGCTCAGATTATTCCTGACTGAAGATTGACCGCTGATTTTGATTATGGATGACAAGCAATCTCCTGAAAAGCTCGGTAGTAGCTGTGGCATCACCTTCAGCCCGGTGCCTGCCGTTGATGGTGATATCCAGATCTTTGCATATATTTCCCAAAGAGTAGGAGGCATGGTCAGGCATTAATCTTCTTGACAACTCAACAGTGCATATCGTCTTGCGTGAGAAATCGTAGCCCAGCTCCTTAAATTCCTTTTTGATGAAGTTGTAATCAAAACTTGCATTGTGGGC
>CAYUEI010000130.1:0-8066 GCA_964443445.1 uncultured Prolixibacteraceae bacterium
AAAGCAATAAATAATCCATACTTGAGACAATCAATTGAATCGTCAAAGCAGCTTATTTGGCTATCTTTTGGGTAACACGACAAGCCAGCGCCCATGAATCGGCAACAGAGCATACCGGTGAACGTTAAGTGGCAACATTAAAAGCAAAACACCAAAACTTGAATTATGAAATAACTATTGAAGAAGTCATTGAAGATTTAAGGAAACAAGGATTATAATTAGACATTGAGAATAGAGAAGTGGAATATCTTGAAATAAGAAAACACAGCCATTAACATATGTAGCATAAATAGCGGATGAAGCACTTTTTGCAAGCTCAGTTCCCGAAGGCAAGTTTTGTATCGGGTGATAGGGAGGAAGCTCCGTAATCCCCAACTGAATATAGTTATGTAGGATTGGGACTATATAAAATAAAAGACCGAATTCATATGAAAAGACTTTTGTATTTGATATTATTTTTGATACAATCATTTATAGTGAACGGACAAGGAGGCTATTATGTAAAAGATAGTTTAATGTATATTGTTGGTAAGTTAATTGATGGAGGAGCCATACAAAATGCACAACAATGCCAAATTGAAAATAGAAAAAGAACTTTAATATATTCTCCTGAGGAGGTTAATGAGTATGGTTTTAATGGTGGAAGTGTTTATATATCAAGAATTATTAAGGTTAACAATGAAGAAAAAAAAGTATTTCTGGAAAGGCTCAATAAAGGAAACTTAAATCTTTATTACTATAAGGATAAAAAAGGAGAAAAATTCTATCTTGAAAAAGACAGTGGGCGATTAGTTGAAGTATTAAAAAAAGGAATTGACAATAGTAATTATAAAGACTTTCTAAAACCTTATACAGAGGGATGTAATAATGTTTACGATGCGTTAAAATTAGTGACATATAACAAACATGCATTAACCAAATTTATAGATCAATACAATTCTTGCATACAGAAACCTTTCCCCTTTTTTAAATATGGCTTGATAATTGGATATGGAGTCTCAAAACCCCTAAATTCGGAAATCTCTGATGAGGCATTAAAAAATGCTGATTTTAAAAATGATAACACTTTTAATATAGGTGTATTTGCGGATATACCTATATTACTTAGTTATTTTTCCTTACACCCTGAGGTGTATTTTCAAAAAAATGCATTTTCAAGTCATTCTAGTTTTGGGAATACTGTAAATGATATTATAATTAATACAACTTCCGTTAATATACCTATATTAATTCGATACACATATCCATGTTTAAAAGTAAGGCCTTACATTAATCTTGGAGGTACTTTTATGTATAACATGAGAAATGATAATGCAGTTTATAAATCAATAATAACTAATGATATTATTGAGATAGAAGAAAAAATCAAAAGCAAGATTTATTCTGAAAAACAAATTGGGTATACTCTAGGTTCAGGAATACAGTATAACATTGATTATAGAAAATCGTTATTTTTCGAAGTAAGATATAACAATTTATATGGTATAACGGATGAAACATATGGCAATAAAAGCTTTCAATGTATAATGGGTATTAATTTCTAAACGATGAAGGCACCGCTGATATATATAGGATTTTTAATATTTCTTAATCTTTATTCCTGTAAGAAAGATGCAATACCTGAATTAACAGATTATCCATTTGTAATTTTTAAAGACATAACTGATATTTCTATTGATGGAGCAGTTTTTGTTGCCGAAATAACAAATATTGGTAATCAGGAGATTACTGATTTTGGATATGTTTGGGATGATAGTATATCTAAACCGACTATTAATAATTATCAAAAATCTGTGGGTATAAAACCCTATGTTGGAGAAATACGATATAAACTTGAATGCGGTATAGGGAAAGGTATACCATATCAGGTTCGTGCTTATATCAGGACTAAAGATTATTTGGTTTATAGTAATGTTTTGACATTTACTAGTCAGGGGAGTAATCCACCAAAAATTATTGATTTTACTCCGGAATTCGGAAATATTGGAACAATTGTAAAAATATCAGGTGAAAATTTCATAGCATCAGCAATAAAAAATAAAGTTAAGATTGGAAATTTTTTAGCTAATGTAGATTCGGCAACAGAAAATGTATTATATGTAAAAATCCCCAAAATTCTGGCCCCTGATAGTGTTAAGATTTCTGTTGAAGTTGCAAAAATGGTAACTACATCTGATAAATATATTAGTTTATATTATCCCTGGTTGAAGAAGGGCAATTTTAATTTTACAACAAACTATAAATCAACATGTTTTTCATTTCAAAATAAGGGTTATATAATTAATCCTAACAGCACAAATATTTTCGTATATAATTCAGAAAATGATTCATGGATTGATACAATTAAATTACCTGAAAATTCTGGAAATAAGCCTATTGCTTTTATTATTAATGAAAGGGCCTATTTATTAATTCAAAATAGTTTTTGGGAATATAATTTTTCTAGTGGCATTTGGATGAAAAAGCAAAATTATCCCGGAACATTTACAAACTATATTTATGCATTTAATACGGTAACTAATGGTTATGTTGGAGATTGCCATTTTAATAAAGAATTATGGCAATATAATCCCAATTCTGATGAATGGATTAAAATGAACAATTTTTCAGGAGGTTTTCTACCTTCGGAACCTCCATGGGGATATTTTTCCTTTACTGTCAATAATCATGGGTATATTGGGATTAGTCATACATGGGAAGTACAATTCTGGGAATATAATCCTGAGACAAACATTTGGTCAAGTAAAACTGAGTTTCCATCGAAAGCATGCAGTAGTTGGGGTTGTTTTGTAATTGGGAATAAAGCTTATTTAGGCTTAGGTTCTCTTGAAAATGGAGATGGGGGGGCAGTTTCAAATAAAATTTGGGAATATGATCCTATTAATGATTCATGGGTTAACTATCATGATTGCCCTGAAACCCTGGAAGTATATGCCTCTTTTTCTATAAATAATAAAGGCTACGTTCTAGGAATTAACACTTATTTTTATAAAGATGATACAAAATATTTATTTCAATTTGATCCTACAAAAAATTAAAATATACAGTGCCCAAGATGCAATATAGCCCCAAAGGGTAGTAGTGTTATTCAAATTTCATCGTCCGCATCAATATCATTGTGTCTTGATATTGATTTTTTTATTTTTTGTATATTAGTAATATTTTTTTATTTTAGAATATCGACTAAAAAGCAGTAGTTATGAAAAAGTCAATATTTTTAATACCTGTATTGTAAGCTTCCCTAAAAATGTAAGCTTCCCCAAAAATCAGATAGGTTAAAATCAGACAAAATATTCTACAATACCGCCGATCATTATGTGGGATTATAAAAAAACGATATTGCTTGAAATTAATACCAATAATTGGTAATTTTGGGAGAATTTATTAGCTATGAATAGGAATACTTCAATATCAATAGGCGATTATTTTGACGAATTTATTCAAAGTAAAATATCTACAGGACGTTATAAAAACGTGAGTGAAGTAGTGCGTGCCGGATTAAGGCTTTTAGAAGAAGAGGAAAACAAAGTAATTGTTCTGAGATCAGCGATTCAAGAAGGACTAGATAGTGGAATTGCAAATGATTTCAATCCTGAGTCACATTTAAAGAAGTTGAAAGCTAATAAAGGCCTGAATGGCAAAGTATAAATTAACAGATAAAGCTGTTGATGATTTGACTCAGATATGGGATTATACATTTGACAAGTGGACTGAGAATCAAGCTGACAAGTATTATCAAATGCTTTTAGACAATGCCCACAGCTGCATATATTTCCGAACGTTACCAACAAGGCTAAGAAACATCCTGTATATAATAAACACCCTTGATATTTAAATAAACGGACTTCTTATTTAAGATATTTGGCAAATATTTAAATAAGAGTTATTTTTATTTAAAATTTTCACCATGAGACAGTTTAATTCCGGTCAATATATTAGTCAAGGTTATTATAAGAGCTTCCAACCTGAGTTTATTAATAGGCAATTGCATGTTGATAACATGGAAATTTTGCAATTGTTAAGTCAGGCTGATAGAGAATTAGGGCGACTGGACATGTATTCCAAATATATTCCCGATATCGAATTGTTTATCAGTATGCATGTGTTGAAGGAAGCGACACAGAGCAGTAAAATTGAAGGGACTCAGACCAATATGGATGAAGCCCTTTTAGAGAAAGAAGACTTGCCATTGGATAAACGAGATGATTGGGAAGAAGTTCAGAACTACATAAAAGCAATGGAGTGGGCTATTGAGCACCTTGATAAACTTCCTTTTTCATCACGATTAATAAGAGACACTCATCGTGTATTGCTACAAGGTGTGCGAGGAGAAAAAAAACAACCCGGTGAATTTCGGAATAGTCAAAACTGGATTGGTGGGGCAACAATAAATGACGCCGTGTTTATACCTCCGGTTCACAGCTCTATACCTGACCTGATGAGTGATATTGAGAAATTTATTCATAACGAAGAATTTCATATACCGGAATTGCTTAAAATAGGGCTGGTTCATTACCAATTTGAGACAATTCACCCTTTTCTTGATGGGAATGGCAGAGTAGGACGATTAATGATTCCACTTTATTTGGTAAGCAAAGGAATATTACAAAAACCAGTGTTGTATTTATCCGATTTTTTTGAACGAAACAGGCAATTATACTATGATAATTTAACAATCGTAAGAAGAAAAAATGATTTAGGACAATGGTATAAATTCTTTCTTGTTGGAGTGATAGAAACTGCTAAAAATGGAATAGTCACTTTTGACAGTATATTACAACTTCAAAAGCAAATTGACATAGACATCCAATCATTAGGTAGTAGAGCCTTAAAAGCAAAGAAAGTAATAGACTACTTGTATAAACGTCCGGTGATTACTGCAGATAAGGTTAGTGAGATAGCTTCGATTTCTATGCCATCATCGTACAAATTGATTTCAGATTTAGAGAGGCTTAAGATATTGAAAGAAAAGACCGGTGGACAAAGAAGTAGAGTATATGTATTTGATAATTATTTAAAATTATTTAGATAAAGCCCGGTTGGTAATAAATAGGACTCATCGCTGGGTATTGCTGACTGACTCGTCCTAAAAAAGTTTACTGATTGTAGTTTCCTGATTTAGGTTGGATATAACGATGTCTATTTCCTCCCCGGCGAGACGATGGTGCATTTAATTTTAAAAAATCTTTCAAGAATAGAAACGATTGAGTAAATTTGTATCCAAATGAATACAGTGTATTGAATGTACATAATTGAGAAAACAGGTGAATTTGATAATTGGCTGAGAAAACTTAAAGATTTAAGAGCTAAAGCCAAAATACTTTTTCGCATTCAAAAGATTGAAAATGATGAACACTTTGGAGACTTCGAGCATGTTGGCAATGGAATACGAGAATTAAAAATTGACTATGGCAAAGGATACAGAATATACTTTAAAGAGTCGGATGGTAAAATTATTATTCTACTCATTGGTGGTGATAAATCAACTCAACAGCATGACATTGAAAAGGCAAAAGAGATTTTAAAAAGAATTAAAAAGTAATAAAATGGAAACTTCAAGATTTGACATAGCAGATTATTTGGATAATAATGAAATGATTGCAGAATACCTTAATGCTGTATTGGCAGAAGGAAACGATTCTGATGTTCTAACTGCAATCGGACATATTGCAAAATCAATCGGCATGACAAAAATTGCTCAAGAAACAGGATTAAGCAGACCAAGTTTATACAAGGCATTGTCTGACGGATCAAAACCACAGTTTGAGACTGTTATGAAAGTTTTAAGAGCAATTGGCGGAAAGATTCAAATAAATCCCATGACAGTATAAAGAAAAACATGCCATAATAAAAGCTATGTGTCAATTGCCGTTTCGGTGTAGACAATCAACATTGTATCCAGCATCAACGGCGGTGGTTGTTAGATAGAAAATATTTCCACGTTTGGCTATTGTATATAGTTCCGAAGGTTATCGGTTACCCTAAAACGACACAGTAAAACAAGCACAAATGAAATTCCTAATTGTTTTTAATTTTGAATAGTTTTAGGAATTTACTTAAGGTTGCCACAGGAGTTAGGCGTTGTGGTAAATAAACTTTAATGACCCAATTCACGACTTTTATTACTAACAATTATCATTTCCATATTTTTTTCATTGACGTAACTTTTCTTTTTGAATTTTGATATGTTATAAACTCTTCAGATAACAATTTCATTTATGATAAAGGACAAGATTGAATCATGTTTCAGATATGGAGAAGATGCTCTTAGTGTTGGAATTGCCTTAAATATTGCTAAAGGAAAAATAAAAGGTATAGTTTCTCCTGAAACCAGAGCTAAGATACTTAAAAACAGGCAGGTGGTTGAAAATATTGTTCATAATCACAAGACTGTTTACGGTATTAATACCGGCTTTGGCCCTTTATGTACCTCCCATATCAGTGAGGAAGACACAAAAGCATTGCAGTATAACCTACTTATGAGCCATAGCGTTGGTGTCGGTGATTTTGTTGATAAGGAGATTTCAAAGCTGATGCTTATTCTTAAAGTTCATTCTCTGTCTCTTGGCTATTCCGGCATTTCAGATGAAACCATCGACAGAATTATCTGGCATATAGATAACGATGTTATTCCCTGTGTCCCTGAACAAGGCTCTGTTGGTGCCTCCGGTGATCTTGCTCCGCTGGCTCATCTTTTTCTTCCTCTTATAGGTTTGGGAAAAGTCTGGTTTAAAGGGAAAATAAAATCTGCAGTTGAGGTTCTTCAAATATTCAATCTCAGTCCTGTTAAACTAGGAGCCAAGGAAGGTCTTGCTTTAATCAACGGTACTCAGTTTATGAGTGCCCATGCCATTAAAATTATTGAGAAATTTCAGAATTGCCTAGATCATGCTGACATAATCAGTGCAATGAATGTTGAAGCAATGCTTGCATCCGGTAAGAGTTTTGATGAGGAGCTTCATTCTTTACGTCCATATTCTGGCTGCATATATGTGGCTGAAAGAATGAGGAGGCTTCTTGAAAATTCTGAGATAATGGCCTCGCATAAGAATTGTACAAGAGTTCAGGATCCATATTCATTGAGATGCATACCCCAGGTTCACGGAGCTTCACGTAATGCATGGCTTCACCTTAAGGAGATAATTCATATTGAAATAAATTCAGTGACTGATAATCCAATTATCTTTTCTGAAGAAAAAACTATCACCGGGGGGCATTTTCATGGGCAGCCTATTGCCATGCCTATTGATTATGCAGGTCTTGCTGCTTCTGAATTGGGTAATATTTCCGACCGCAGGATTTATCTTTCACTCATTGAAAGTGTCCCGGGATTACCAAAATTGTTGATGGAGCATACAGGATTGAACTCTGGATTTATGATTATGCAATATACTTCAGCTGCATTGGTCAGCGAAAATAAAAGCCTTTGTTTTCCTGCCAGTGCCGATAGCATACCCACTTCACTCGGTCAGGAAGACCATGTCAGCATGGGTTCAATAAGTGCCCGTAAGACGCTTAAGATAATTGAAAACCTTGAAAAGGTGCTTGCAATAGAGCTTATTACTGCAGCACAGGGATTCGATTTCAGAAAGCCAATGAGCTCAGGACTTTTAATTAATGAATCTCACAGCTTTATCCGAAAGCACATTTCTTTTGCCGATAAAGATCGTATATATATGCCCGACATTGAAGAAGCAATTAAATTGGTAAGATCCAAACAGTTAATTCATTACCTGAATAATGTGGCAGACAAAAACAATATCGACTTTAAAAATGAAAAACATGAAATATTTGGAATTTATTAGAAAATATGCATCTCACCCCAATTATTTTTCACCTGTTGGTGAAAAGCTTAATGCAAGGTCATGGCAAACGGAAGCTCCTTTACGTATGTTGCTCAACAATCTTAATGCAGAGGTAGCTGAAGATCCCGGTAACCTTATTGTTTACGGGGGAACAGGTCAAGCAGCCCGCAACACTCAGTCTGTGACTGAGATTATCAGAATTCTTCTTGAAATGGATGAAGACCACTCTTTGCTTATTCAGTCGGGAAAGCCTGTTGGCCT
>CAYUEI010000131.1:0-8039 GCA_964443445.1 uncultured Prolixibacteraceae bacterium
TATCGTAGAATATTTTTGATTGAGATTCTGATAATTAAAGGATTTAACAGATTATACGCAATTATTTCGGTAATTGCGTGCTTTAAGAGAAAAAAGGCCAGTTGCTAACATTTTGTATGAGTATTGTGTGGCATATTAATGCAACATCTGACAAAATGATTCGTCATTAAAAGAAAAAAATATGAAAAAAGCGATGTTAATGCTTTTATTTTTTACTGGCATGCTGATAAATTGTAATAGCCAGATAATTAATACAAAACTACAGGTAATACATGATGTTGATAGTATAAGAAAAGCCTTTCATATTCCAGGGCTTGCATTTGGAGTAGCCAATTATGACAGTATATTAATCGCAAGTGGACTTGGAATAAGGCATATAAACACTACGGATTCTGTGACAATAAATGATTATTTTCATATTGCATCATTAGGAAAAGGATTGTTTTCGTTCATTACAGGAAAGCTAGTGGATGAGGGTAAAATAGCTTGGAACACCCGATTCTTTGATTTGTTTCCTGAAATGAAAGAAACATCAAGAAAAGAATACCACGATTTGAAATTGTCGGATTTATTATCAATAAGAACAACACTTAGAAGTCTAAATGATTGGAGTGTAAAACAAACAATTGATGGATATAATGAGAAATACCCGAAGAATAGATTTTCTTATTACAAATTTGCAGAATATGCACTTACGTTAGAACCTGTAAAATATGATTCAGGACAATTTTACAATTATACAAGTATGGGATATGTTCTTGCTAATTTGATGATACAAAAAGCCAGTGGATTGAATTATTCTCAATTATTAGATAAAACCAATAAGGATTTAGGAGTGAATTTCATCATTGGCTGGCCACAGGTTATTAATGTAAACCAACCAAGTGGACACTTGATTCCTGCACAATCAGGTTGGGGTGAAAGTAACAAACTTGAAGTTTTAAATGGGGACAGATTCACTGATTGGGGAGAAGATTTTTTGTTTTATAATATACCTTCTGGTCATCATAGCGTCACCGTGCTAGATTACTTGAAATATTTGCAATTAAACCTAAACGGACTGACTGGACTTGATAACTATTTAAAATCCCAAACATATGATTTCATTTTCAATGGAGCGAAAGAATATTCTATGGGCTGGGGTAATGATATTGTAAATGGAAATCATTATTATAGTCATAGTGGAAGTGCTGGAAATTTTGAGGCAAGAGCAATAATTATTAAAGAATCTCAGATTGTGATTTTTATAATGCTTAATGCAGGGAATGGAGAAACAATTGGAGGAATGCATCAGATTATTAAATACTTAGAAAAGAAATACGCCACATAACAATATATATACCAAATAGGAGAAATAGTAGTAATTTCAAGGGCTGTAGCCCGCTCCAACTTCTCATCGGTTTGATAAGTTTGAAGTCTGAAATCGCCTACTTTGCATATACTCACCGTTTGGGGTGCATAATGAAGAGAAATTATCGTTATTCAAAAAATTGATTTGATATTAAAATGTAAAATGTTATCTTTGGAGATAACTTTTTTATCATGACAAGGCAAATAATATTTCACGGTGATTATTTTATTGTTTTCTATAAAGAGCTTGATATTAAAGTAAAGCAAAAAATTCAGTACGTATTAGAATTGATTAAACAGGTTGATAGAGTGCCTGAAAAATTTTTGGCTCCAATGACCGGATATGATGGACTTTTTGAGATTAGAATAGAATATCAATCAAATGCATACCGAATATTTTGTTGTTTCGATTCAGGTAAATTAGTAGTATTATTCAATGGATTTCAGAAGAAAACTCAAAAGACTCCTAAAAATGAGATTGAAAAAGCGATGCGATTAAAAGAAGATTATTTTAAACAAAAGGACAAAAATTATGAAAGATTATAAAGGGATTAAGACATTTGACGAGCTGATTGAAAAGGAATACGGTAAGATTGGAACAGAAAGTCGTAATGATTACGAAGAAAAAGCTCAAATGTTTATTGTGAGTGAGATGCTAAAGGAAGCACGACAACAAGCCAATATGACTCAAGAACAACTTGCTGAAAAAGCAGGGACTAAAAAAAGCTATATTTCCAAGATTGAAAATGCTAAAGGGAATATACAACTATCAACATTGATAAGGATTTTCGAGAAAGGATTAAATAGGAAAGTAGGATTGACATTTTTATAAAAATTTCGCACTCCAATTTGCTATAAATGCCATTTGGCGGGCATTACGTACATATAATGTAGAGCAACTAATTAAATTTATTACCATCTTGAAACGGTTATGCTCCGAATTCCACCTTTGCCTGGCTTTTGCCCCTCATAATAGTGCGCACATGGGGCTAGTGTATACTCACGATCCGCTCGTTGATGGTTTATCGGTTCCCATGTTCTATTCTTCTTTCTCGCTTATTTTATGGGGTATAGAAACAAAGAAACAGCTCCCCTTTCCTGCGGTACTTTCCACCCATATCTTTCCCTTGTGCTGATCAATAAACTCTTTGCAAAGAAGAAGTCCAAGCCCGGTACTTGGTTCGCCTTCGGTTCCAAGCCGTCCAACCTTTCTATCAATATGGAACAATTTATCCATCAACTCTTTTTCAATTCCAATTCCATTATCTGATACAGAAAACAACGTATCCCCATTCGCATCGACTGATGCTGAAATAACGACTGACCCATTTTTGTTTGTGAATTTAATCGCGTTAGAAATCAGATTTCGGATGACAGATTGGAGCATATACGAATCAGCAAAGACTTTTATACCTTCATCCACTTTCGTTGTTAAATGAATAGATTTATTTGCCGCCAAAACAACAGAAGCGTCAAAAACCTTCTTAATTTCTTCGTAAGCGTTTAACTTTTTAGGAGAGTAAATAATATGTCCCCGGTTAATTCTCGACCATTCAAGCAGATTTTCGAGCAGTGTATAGATATTTTTAGCTGAAACATTCATGTTCTCAGACATTTTCTGAACAGTTGCAATGTTCATATCCCGAATATCTTCAGCCAAAACTTCTGTCAACCCCAGAAACGAATTAAAAGGTCCGCGAAGGTCGTGGGCGATAATTGAAAAGAACTTATCTTTCTCCGCATTTGATTCTTCCAACTGCCTGTTTTTCTGTAATATTTCTTGTTCAATACGTTTTCTGTCGGTGATATCGCGTATGATACTGATCAGGTAAGGTGAATCGTTAATTGTGATTGTATTTGATGAGTAAAGTCCAATAATTTCATTTCCACTTTTTGATTTAAAAGAAAATTCCAGGTTCTTGCACACTCCCTTTTCCTGAATCTCTTTGATGATCTTTACACGGTCGTCAGGGTTATTCCAAAGGTTTATTTCCAATGTAGACTTACCCTTCACCTCTTCCAGCGAAAATCCGGTTAAAATAGAAAAACCTTTATTTGAATTGATGATTTTCCCTTCTTTTATTTGTGTAATCGTAATTGAGTCAGGGATTGTAGTAAATATCGACTCGAAATGGTTTTTTGCTTCATTCATTTCAGCATACAACCGCTGATTGACCATTACGATTAAACCGAAAGTCCAGCCCAGACCCATAATAAGGGAGACCAGAAAAGTAAGCGATTGCAAGATGGCGGGCTGGAAAAAATTGTCAACAGGCATAATTGACGCATAAATGATCCTAAACACAAAAAATATTCCTGTCCCATAAAATATAATTGAAATGAACCGTAAGGTTTTTCGAATCGATTTAAACTTGTTACTAACTGAAGAGTATGCAGTAATAAATACGATAATTGAGTAGGTGATCGAACTCGAAATTATTCGGGCATTGACGTTATCATCAATAATTGTAAAGTAACAAATAGTTGCAATAAACACCAGTGAATAAATTAATAGGGGCAATGGTTTTTCCTTTTTTTCAATAAACTGCAAAGATCCAATATGCAGAAAAATTAATCCGGCAATTTGAAATGTGTTAGTACTAATTATTAAGGGTATTTCAAGCGACTTATACTGGCGAAGATAAAGCGAAAAGAAACTAAGAGAAAGAGACAGACTTCCCAATACCCAATAATTAATTCCTTTAAAATTTTTATTTGTGGTATATAAAAATACCAGTGCAATTGATTGTAAAAAAAACACAATTGCAACAACAAAAGTCAATGTTAGAATATCATTCCCCATAATCCCGAAATAAAGTAGAAAACTGACTGTAAAGTTTGTAAGTTACTTTTTTTATCTGAAGCAAGGTAAGAAAAACAAGATAATTAGTTTGGAGTTCTGAAAACAAAACTCATGAAAAACTCACTGCGTGTGACAATTAAAAATTCCAAGGGTTCGATATACAGGAACTGGTTTCCAAATCATGTTCGGGCCAATCATTTGTACATATAAGACAGGCAACCTTGCTGAAAAACTTATGGCCAACCATATTGTTAGGTAAAGGAGTGCCACCCCGGCCAGCCTGACCATGTTCAGCACCAAAATAATGCCCGCAATTCACGTTACTCTTGTCCCTTTGAGCCTTTCTCTTTCAACTTCGCCCGGTTTTCACGGGTACAATAAATTTGGTCGGCAAGCAGTTCGGCCGGGTAATAACCATGCCGCTTTTTGTATGTAATTAGCAACTTTAAAGTGTCAGCTCTCTTGGTTGCCTTCTGCTACCTAAACAAAATAGCGTTTTGGCGACGTCCCCGCTCATACCCGCGACAGTTGTACCCCATTTTAAAAACCAACATACGAGGAAGTTTGTCCAAAAATAACTAAATTTGTACTTATTAATTGAGTTAGATAAAATATGTTTAATACGATAAATATAGACCGAAAGAACCTAACTATTATGGGGGTGAAATTTTCAAATTTAAAAACTCTTGAAAGTACTGCAAATGCAATAGGGAGTAATATGTTTGAGGGGTATACCCCAACTCCTAAAGGTATCGAGATTATTAGAGACTACGTAATTGGAAAAATTACATTAACAGAATTGATAAAATTTGCCAAAGACAAATCGTATGTCTGATTCCTACAAGTACATAGACCTTGATTATACCTATACTGACCCTAAAACTGGAATACTCAGAAATATAGCTGACATAACTGACCCGGCTGATTTGCTTTTTTTTGAAAGCGCGGCTGTTGCAAAACGTATTCATGAACTTTACGATAAGCCTATCAAGATAATTGGGGCAGACAGTCTTTTGAGTATTCATAGGCACTTGTTTCAAGATGTTTATACTTGGGCTGGGGAAAAAAGAAAAGTTGAGATAAATAAAGCGGGTAAGCAATTTTTCCCAACGACACACTTTGATAATGCTTTTCGTTTTATTGATAATTTATTTTCGGATTACAAAAAGATTTCAGTAGGAGACAAACTGCAAATAGCAGATAAATTAGCTGAAATTTTAGATAGTGTAAATTACCTGCATCCTTTCAGAGAAGGAAACGGGCGAACACAAAGAGAGTTTATAAGATTATTAGCATTGGAAAAAGGATTGATGTTAAACCTGAATCCACCGGACATAAAAGACGTTTACGACAAATATATGCAAGGGACAATAAATAGTGATGTAAAAACACTGACAAAATTGATTCTAGAACTAATTGATAGGTAAATTAAAACGGGGTACAACACGGCATATAAGTAATTGCGGGGTTTGTGCGTTGACTAGTGCAGTATTTATATTTAAGCTTCTGCCTTGGTTGGTAATGACTCGCTCCGAAACCCGCCACTACTAAAATGCCCAAAGTTATACCCTATAAATTAATCTACATATATTAAGTGATTAATAAAAACCACTATGATAAATTTTAAATTGATAACCCCTTTTTTTTCTCAGAATATCTTGATAAAACTGACTGGACAAAAGCTAATTTTGCCTTTTTATCATACAATTAGTGAACAAAGGTTGCCTCATATAAGTAATTTATATCAAATAAGGTCAACAAAACAATTCGAAAAGGATTTAGATTATTTGTGTAAGTATTTTAAACCAATTTCTATTCAGGAACTTGATAATATCGTTTGCAATAATAAGGTTATTAGTAAACCATCATTTCATCTCACATTTGATGATGGTTTAAAAGAAATATATACCGAAATAGCACCAATTTTAGAAAGAAAAGGGATACCTGCAACATTTTTTATAAATACTGATTTTGTCGATAATAAATCACTTTTTTATAGATATAAAGTAAGCTTGATAATCGAAAGAATGATTACGCATGAAGGGTCAAGAATTAATCTTTTAAAATATTTCAATCATGGTGAACTAACTTTAAATGAAATAAAGAATAGGTTACTTTCATTTGATTTCAACGATACACCAGTAATTGATAGTATTGCAGATTTAATTGAATTAGACTTTTCTGATTACCTTAAAATTCATCAGCCATATTTAATTAAAAAACAACTAATAGAACTTCTTGATAAAGGTTTCAGTTTAGGTTCACATTCTTTAAACCATCCTAATTTTAAAGTAATAGATATAAACGAAAAGAAAAGACAAATTAATGAAAGCTTTAAATATCTTGAAAAAGAATTAAATATAAAAGAGTTCTATTTTTCATTTCCATTTTCAGACGAATCAGTTGATATTGAATTTATGGATTGGTTATATAATAAAGCAAATTGTAAGCTTTCATTTGGTATTTCTGGAATAAAGTATGATTATTCAAAATATCACATACATCGAATCCCTTTAGAGCAAGAAGCTATCAAAGTTGCTGATATCATTAAAAGTGAGTATCTTTATTTTATTGTTAAATATTTTTTTAACAAAAACAGAATTAAAAGACAATGATTAAGAAACTATATAAAAGATTTCTTTCAGAGAAAACAAGAAACAGTATAATAGAGAATACAATAAGATTATTTTCTCCGATTTATTTTGGAAATAATTTCTATTGTAATTGTTGTAGTAAATCCTTCAGGAAATTCTTGCCAAAAGGAAATAAAACTAGATTAAATGCACAATGTCCTTATTGCTTATCTTTAGAAAGGACAAGGGTGTTAGATTTATACTTGAATAATGAATTGAATATTTTTAACCAAAAAAATATAAAAATATTACATTTTGCTCCAGAGTTTGCTTTATATCGAAAGTTATGTAAATTAAAAAATATTGAGTATATAGATGCTGATATTAACCAAGCTTACGCAAGGAATGTATTTGATATTACAAACATTCCATTTCCGGATAATTATTTTAATTATATAATTTGTTCTCATGTACTTGGGCATGTGCCTAATGAACAATTGGCGATTAAAGAATTGTATAGAGTTTTAAAAACAGATGGATTTGCTTTGATTCTGACTTTATTAAGTGGCAATGAAAGAACATTTGAGGATAATAATGTCTTATCGTCTGAGGATAAATTGAAAAGTTATGGTGAGTCTGATTTATGTAGATTACATGGGAAAGATTTTGCTATAAGATTACAATCTATTGGTTTTTATGTAGAAACTATAGACTATAGATTAAACTTTTCAAATGATATTCAAAAAAAGTATGCACTTGGTAATGGTGAAAGAGAGATAATATTTAAATGTGTGAAATAATACAAGTGTTTTTTTTACATATGTATGTAATTTATAGAAAATTAAAATTTGTAGCCCGCTCAAACTACATATCGGTTTGACAGTAAATCGACCGCAATCTCTTACTGTACATACCGCCACCCGTTAATTTAATTAATGAGTCGTCCTAAAAAATGTCTATACAATATGAGTAGATCTGTATCAAAATGATCAGGTAACACGACGTTACAGTGAGGGTTTTCAAACTCAAAATTTTATCGGAACTTAGTACGGGAAAATAGACCAAAAGAGAGTTATCTCGAATTTATGGAATACAAACCAGTACCGTCAACGAATGGATAAAGAAGTACGACCGTAAAGACTTAATGGACACCTTTGAATCAAACATAAATAAATGTTTAACCTGTAGCCATATTTTAGAACTAGACATTCAAAAACTAAGCAAATTATGAAGAAAAAATATCAATTTTTAATAGTACTATTCGTAATACTATTTTCCTCTTGTGAGAAGGATGATAGATTACCAGAATCTGA
>CAYUEI010000132.1:0-5112 GCA_964443445.1 uncultured Prolixibacteraceae bacterium
TCAAACTTGATGAAACTGAGAAAGAGTTTTCTGAAATGGGTGACCCTTTAAAACCTTAATGATTTAAGGGAATAAGGAAAAGTCAAAAAGAAAAAGGGTGCAAATAACTCAACTTTATGACTTAAAGAGTGAAGATTACCTGAATCGAACCGGTGACCATCCCTACCCTTCGTGATTCCTTGGCCTCCCGAAATCAATCGAGATGAGCTAAAACAACAGAGACACCCGTTTTGGATGCCTCTGTTGTTGTGGAGAATATCGGAATCGAACCGATGACCTTTTGACTGCCATGGAATCATCACCTTTTTTCGAAAAAAAGTTGTTTAAAATTCTGTCTAACTATATCCAAATACTTGCTTTTAGCAATGTCTGAAAGAAAGGATTTATTTATCATTGCCTTCATTTTATCTTCTGTGCCTTCAAATTGCATTACTATTTTTGTAAGTAATCTTTCCTCTATCCCAAATCTTCTACCTAATTCGGTTAAATCCTTTATTGTATATAAATAATTCTGACCTCTAGGCAAACTCGTTCGTTCAAGCTCTCTGAATAGATTTAAAGCAATAGGGGAATCATTAACATGTATCTTAGTGTTCATCAAGTCATAAGAAGGAGATAGTTGCATATCGCCATCTGAGGTTTCTAATAATGAGAAATTTTTTAAATGCGCATCTCCATTACCTGTGAGATAGTTAAATATTAGGATTTTAATAAACTCGATCTTATTCAAAGCAGAAAGAACATCTCCAAAATCTTCATAAGTTTTAGCATTGTACTTGTAGCTTCCATCATTGTCCTTCTTCGCTTGAAGTACTGAAGCGAAGTCCTCTTGATTTAGCTTTTCTCCATTTTTATTATAATCAAATCTTCTAGTAACATAAGCAGGAGTTCCATTGGCAAATTTCATAAAACAACATTCTGCAGTTCTAATTTTATATAATTGTTTTGCCATTTGCATTGTTACATGTTCATTGGCAGGTGAATCAGAAGGCAAGTCGAATCTTGAAAGAAGAGGCTTAATGATGTACATTGAGTTCTCATTGTCAGCGAGAGTTAGTGATAATTCAGCACCCTTTGCTTTTCCAATAAATCCCTTTGCTTGAATGCCTGATATACTGAATCCCGCAGGATAACCATCAATAACCTTTGTAATATCCTCCCAATTAAAGTTAAGCTGAGGTTTGATTTTAGATCTATCAAATAGTCTTTTTTCACATGAGGAACAGAACCCTTTAACATCATCCTTTAAACATCCAAAGCAGTGTTCCATAATTAATCATTTTTTTTTTACTGTTATTGCACCTATTGTATCTTCACTGCAAGAGTATGCTAATAGCCCCCAATCGTCACTAATATCAATCCCTAAAGCTTTGCATATTCTTTCTCTGTTTTCACCTTCGCTTAATATTGACTGAAAAAAGTGAAAGAGTTCATTTGATTGATATTCTTTTTGACTTTTGGGCATATTTACAGAAATAGGTCTGGTATTGTCGTCATTCAGAAATGCATCTTCATAAACAAAATGAAAACCATTATCATCTTTCCATAGTTCTCCAGCTTTTAGTATTCCTTTGTATATGACTTCTAATTTCATTTAACTTGTTTTATTTCGATTTTCATTTCTAAATTAAGGAACCGAAGTATTTCTATTATTATATCTAATCTTGGATTCGTTTTTCCTAACTCTATATCTGAAATAGTAGTTCTTGAAAGAGCAGTGTATTCAGATAGTTCGCCTATAGTTAAGTTTAATACTTTCCTTCTAGCTCTTATAATTTTTCCTAATTCCTCGGCATTCATTACCATTTATTTGGTTTTTTTTAAACAAATATAAGTTTTTTTTCACAAATGCCATCTTATAACCAGTTAACTTTTTAAAAACAAACAAAACAATAATTTTTATCTTAAATGACAACTAATAACCATCAGACTGGTTAAGGCTACAAAGGACCCAATTCAATATCATTTTGAGTAAGTCTAAAATTGTCTAATTCCTTATATCCTGGACATTTTTGTTAAAACAGTTTAGAACTTTTCCATTAATAATATAGTTAATTTTTTCATTCATCATTCCGACAGCAAAGTTAGCTGTATCTGCGTCTTGGTCAAGGGCGACACAGGTCTAGATAGTTACAGGATAAAAACAGTAAGAAAGCGCATAGTTAAACTGGTCGTGAAGAAATCTGGGGAGTTGATGCAGAGAATTGCGGAGTTGGTGCAGGAGATGAAAAAAAGCTATTTTATATAATTAAATTTTTTAATTTTACAGGTAACACTTAAGTATTGACCATGAAGAAACTCTTCTTATTAATTTTAGTTTTATCCACTTTCTTTTTTACCAACTGCCGATATGAAGTGATAATTGAATTTGATGCATCAGTATTGGTTACTGTCAATGATGATAGGGGAAAACCAATTGAAGGTGCTTCACTCAATTTCAAAATAAACTATAACGATTCCATATACGATTATCATGATGACCACTTAACTGATTCAAGTGGTATGTATTTGTTTGATATTCATGATTCAAATCCTGAAACCAGGTATCATTTTGATAAAAATGCACTTACTGAGAGGGAAAAATATATGCTAATCGACCATGTATATGAACTAACGATTTCGAAACAGGGATATATTGAACAGACCAACGAAATAATATTAACAAACGGGGATGAACTTTCGGTCAGATATGTACTGAAAGAAAATTAAAGAAAAACTCTATAATGTCATAAGAAATGAAAATCAAAATAACGATATTAATTTTTTTTTCTTTGATAAGCTTTAAGGTATCTTTTTCACAAGAGCATACCATTACCCTTAGTCCGAATGGATGGGTGGCTTCTTTATTACTATCGGCAGGCGAATATGAAAGCTGGATAATTAATGATGATTACAATAACAATTCTAAGCTAATTGATATAACATCGGATGTATATAAAATATTTAACGATGATTTTGATTTCATTTTTTTTGTTTTAAATGAATCTGAGCTTCCAACCACTATTCCCTATTACGGCGAATTGATAAGTGTTTCGAACTCTATTTCAGGATTAGGCCTTTATTCAGGGTTGTTCAACTATTCCAGTTTCTATGGTTCAGATAACAACCTTAAAGCAGTAATGCAGCTTTCAACAAAGACAGCGATTAAATATGGCCCTGCCCTGCATGAACTGATGCACACGTGGGGAAATTTTGGTATTGACACCGAAGGATCGTACGATGGTGTTTCATGGTTCAATTTTGTTCCACATTGGGGCATTACCGGAGGAAACACCAAAGGCCAGTTGGGTGGGTTCAAACAATCATCATTACAACTTAACATAGATAGTGATTCGAATAAATACAGGGTTGAACCATTTGGTCCTTTTGCAAATGGGGGGAACAGTGTTCCTTATTCTCAATTGGAACTTTATTTAATGGGATTGATCCCGGTAACCGATATTGAACCTTTTGATGTATTTACAGGCATTACCTCATTTGATATTTCAAATCAGGATTTCTACTCCTTCACAGCAAACTCCCGAAAAACATATACTCCTTCAAAAATTATTGAAGAACTTGGAGAGAGAATCCCCTCCTTTGAAGCTTCTCAGAAAAAGTTTAAATTATTAACGGTTGTTCTGACTCCTAAGCCATTAGAGATATCCGATTGGGCTCCATTTGAGGAAAATGCAGAATGGTTTTCACTCCCTGCCGATGATGGAGAAAGCTATATATTTAATTTTTACGAAGCTACAGGTGGCAGGGCTACTATTGAACTTGGAAATCTGCAAAACTCTTTAAAAAATGGTACAATAAAATTTACTATTCCCCAGAAGAGCTTGGCTAATATTTATCTTAACCATGTTGAGAACCAGGTTTATGTTTCATCATTAAATGACAAGAAGATAAAAGAGGTATCAATTTTCAATGAAATAGGATCTTTGACACAGAAGAAATTGTGTAATGACAAAAAAACAACCATTGACATTAGCAAGCTGCCGGCAGGAATTTATATTGTGAAAACTACAATGGAAAACAATATGAGAGCCACAAGAAAAGTGATAAAGCAATAGTTTTTTAAATTAAGCAAGAACACAATAAAAAGAAGCAAGAGAAACAACATTAAACTCTATATTATGAAAAAATTATTCCTATTAACCATTAACCTTCTATTTGTAGTAATACTGCTTGCACAGGTTTCGAATACAATTAATGTTTCTGCAGGTGGCTTATCAGCTGTATTAACAAATACGGAGAAAAGCACCATTACAAACCTTACCCTAACTGGCACCCTTGATGCCCGGGATTTTAAAACTATGAGGGATAGTATGCCATTGCTTGCAGTTGTCGACATAAGTGGAGTTAAAATAGTTGAATACTATGGTAATAAAGGAACTTTTTCAGGATATTATAACTATGTAGAAAATAGTATTCCTGCCTTTGCTTTTTATAGCCCAATAACATGGAGTGGCAAAAACAGTTTGACTAAATTTGTTTTACCTGATTCTGTTAACTCCATTGATCAGTATTCGTTTAGAGAATGTCAGGGATTATCATCTATAAGGTTTCCTGATGGATTAAAAAGTATAGGATATCAGGCATTCAATAGTTCTTTTAAGTTATCTAATATATTAATTCCTTCAACAATCACAACTATTTCTGATTTTGCATTTACCCGTTGCTTTGGACCAATTAATGTGAATGAACTTAATCAATTCTATTCGGATATTAATGGAATATTGTTTAATAAAGAACAGACTCAACTAATCCAGTATCCACTTTCAATTAAAGGCAATTATTCTATTCCCTCGACAGTTAAAATAATAGGCAAAGGTGCTTTTATGGGTTATGAAGGTACTGTTGTTTCAATCCCTTCATCAGTAAAAACTATCGATGAATCATCATTTCAATATAGTTCACTTTCTAGGATCGAGATTCCTGAGGGGGTAGTGTCAATAAATAGACAAGCTTTTTTTAATTGTACAGAGTTGAAATTTTTACTTATTCCCTCATCGGTTGATACAATAGGTTCAAATGCATTTAATTCTTGTTGGAATTTAGATACAATAATGAATTTTAGATCATTACCTGTCGATTTGAGTTCTTCTTCTAATGTTTTTCAAGGTGCAA
>CAYUEI010000132.1:5212-7998 GCA_964443445.1 uncultured Prolixibacteraceae bacterium
AATCACTATATCTTCAGAAGGGTTTGCCGATCAATATATAACTGTTATACAATTTGCAAAAACAGAAGTCACCGCCGGTAATTTAAAAGAGATTCTTTCTGGAAACCTTTCCACTATTTCTTATCTAACACTTACTGGTTCTATTGATGCCCGGGATTTTAAAACCATGAGGGATAGTATGCCGGTATTAACAAGCGTTGATTTGAGCGGTGTTTCCATAAGTGCATACATTGGCACTGAAGGTACTAGTATTAATACTATTTATCCTGCAAACAGTATTCCTGATTATGCGTTTATGAAATTTAATGGGCAGGGAAAGGAAAGTTTAACATCAATAGTGTTCCCTGAATCGCTTAATTCTATTGGCCAATATTCATTTGCACGATGCAGTGGTTTAGTTTCATTATATTTGACATCGTCAATTAATCAAATAGGGAATTCTGCCTTTTGGGATTGTATTGGGTTAAAAAAAGTTAATATCCCATCATCAGTATCATCAATTGGTGTTTTAGCTTTTCTTAATAGTGTTGATTCGATTGCAGTGGATCAAAATAATCTATATTATTCGAGTATTGATGGAGTATTATTTAATAAAACTGGAACTGAATTAATACAATGTCCCAATTCTAGAACTGGAAACTATATTATCCCACCTTTCGTTACAACTGTCAAATCACATTCATTTTATAATTGTAGAAAACTCACCTCCTTAGCTCTACCTTCATCAGTTTCTTCCATTGAAAGTTATGCATTATTTTCGTTAAGTGGCACAATAACAGCAGATGAGCACAATGCCAATTATTCAAGCAACAATGGAATATTGTTCAATAAAACACAAACTGAATTAATACAATGTCCAATTTCCAAAACAGGAGATTATACTATTCCTCCATCGGTTAGTTCAATTGGAAGAAATGCATTCAGTTATTGCAGTGGACTAACAAATATAATTATACCATCTTCAGTCATTTCCATTGGAAGTTCTGCCTTCCAAAGTTGTCACGGATTGACTACAGTAAATATTCCGAATTCTGTTATATCTATTGGCGATTTTGCTTTTTATGGTTGTGCCGGATTGTCAAAAGTTATTATACCATCATCTGTTTTTTCACTTGGTAGTTATTCTTTTTCTGGTTGTAATGCCTTAACATCAATCCATGTTTATTGTACATTCCCAATTAATTTGAATTCCTCGTTCGAGGTATTTTCAAATGTCAATAAAACATCCTGCACCCTTTATGTTCCTTATGGTTCAAAGCCAGCTTATCAAAATGCTGTCCAATGGCAGGATTTCCAGAATATTGTCGAAGATAGTACCGGATTTTATATCAGTCAAAAATCGTTAGTACTTTCATTTAATCCAATCGACACAGTAATTCCGGTATTAGCCAATATCTCTTGGAGTGTAACTTCAAACCAGGATTGGCTTACAATAACTCCATCTAATAGCACGGGTCATGGTGCCATAACTTTAACTGCTAGCGAAAACTATGGATTACCAAGGGTTGCTGTAGTTACGGTATCAGCCTCAGATCAAATGGACCAGAAGGTTATTGTAAGTCAACTTAGCAGCAGCTCAATAGCTGATGCCAACCTCATACACAATGGCGAATTTATTACCGATGGGGGGCTACCTTCTCCGTGGGGTTTTTATACTGGGAACACAGGTGTGGCTCCTACAGTTCAAAATGGGATCGCTATTTGTACCCCGATAAAGGATACTGTTAACATCTGGACCTATCAATTTTATCAGGAGGGACTAAAGGCTCTGCCCAATGTCGATTATTTGTTTTGTTTTTCAATATGGTCAGATAATGAAAGGACCATCCAGATCAGTTTTGAAGATCCTGGCAATAACTATATCCGTTATGGAAAGTCTTCCGATCCTGAAGCGCAGGGTGGCTCATCTGAATGGCGGCTAACAATTCAAAACGTTCCAACCACATATCTTTTTCATGTAAATTTTGATAATATTCAATCCAATACTATACAGAAGGTTAATTTTATGTTGGCACATACTGCTGATAAAATTTATCTTGATCATGTCTACCTGATCCCTGCCAATGTTTTAAACATTATTCCTGCATCCTTAGTTGTATCAGGACAGACCTTTCAAAATGGAGCTATTGAATGTTTCAACGCCCTCGACACCATCACCGTTGCGGGTAACAGCAATGTTGAATTCCAAAGTGGATCTTCAATTAATCTTATTGCTGGAAAATCCATCCGTTTCCTTCCCGGTTTCTTTGCCCATTCAGGGAGTAGTATGGATGCCAAGATTACAACCACTAATACCTTCTGTGATGGGGCCAGCAAAAGCATTGTTTCCTTACCTGTAGAAAAGAGCACTGACTATGTTACCGATCGAATCATTGCTCCTGTTACGGGGATAAGGAAACTGGTGAAAGTATATCCTAATCCAAATACAGGAAGGTTCACTCTAGAATTGAGTAACTTCGAAAATTGTGTAGACATTAGTCTGTACAATACATTGGGAGCAAGAGTTTTCCAGTCGGCAACAAATCTGTCTAATTACGATATCGACCTTCCCGGAATTCAGAAAGGAATCTATTTCATAAAAGTAACCAACGGAAAAGATCAGATAACGAAGAAAATGGTTGTGAATTAAGCTCCCACAGAATTATTTTCTATTGAAAAATAAAGAGCCGTTCCGGTTAGGATTATCCTTTCAGAACGGCTTAATTATTGGTTATAAATCAATCATACTGAAAATATTTGCCTAAATTCACATTCAAAGTTGCGGAATAATTAGCTGTAAGATCAAC